>NZ_JAALDU010000279.1 GCF_014145015.1 Dietzia sp. E1
GCCGTGTCCGCGACGCGCGCGACGCGCGCGGCGTCCGCGGCTTCCGTCAGCGCGCGACGGCGTACGCCTGCGCGAGCCGGGCGATCTTCTGCGCGCGGGCCAGCCGCGGCAGGTCGGACCCATCGCGGCAGCGCTCGCCGCCGTTCCCGAGCTCGTCGATGACCGACTCGGCCCACGAGACGTCCGCGGCGGAGGGGGAGAGGACCTCGTTGATGTACGGCGCCTGGTCGACCCGGAGACACAGCTTCCCGGTCATACCCATCTCGACGGCGTGCTCCGCCGCGTCCATGAGCACCCGGGTGTCGTTGGAGATGGTCGGCCCGTCGATCGGCGGGGCGACGCGCGCGATCCGGCTGGCCACCACGAACTGCGAACGCGTGTAGGCCAGGGCGATCTGAGACGACCCGATGCCGGTGTCGCGACGGTAGTCGCCGACGCCGAACGCCAGGCGCACCACCTGGTCGGTCTTGGCGATCTCCGCCGCCTGTGCCAGGCCGTCCGCGGACTCGACCAGGGCGACGATCGGAGTGCCCTCGGCCAGGCGGGCCGCGGTGAGGGCGACGTGCTCGGCGTTCTCGGTCTTGGCCAGCATCACACCGTCCAACCCGGGGCAGTGACCCAGTGCCATCAGGTCCTTCTCCCACTCCGGGGAACGGACGTCGTTGATGCGGATCCACGCGTGGTTGCCCGCCTCGAGCCACTGGCGCACCTCACGGCGCGAGCGCTCCTTCTCGGACTGCCGCACCCCGTCCTCCACGTCGAGGACCACCACGTCCATCTCGGAGTTCACGGCGTCGTCGAAACGCTCGGTCTTGTCCGCGGGCAGCAGGAGCCATGAACGGGCGATGGTCGGCGGGATGGTCGACTGGGGGCTCACGGGTACCGGTCATCCTTTGGTCGGGGGCGTCGGAAGGCGCTGTTGGCCTCCCCACGATACGTCGCGGAAGACGGGCGCGGCCCCGTGGAACCGGGCCTCAGATGTCCGGGGCGGTGGCGAGCTGGATGAGGTTGCCGCAGGTGTCGTCGAGGATCATCGTCCACACCGGGCCCATCTCGGTGGGCGGCTGGACGATCCGCGCGCCCCGCTCCTGCAGCTCGGCATGTGCCCGGTGGATGTCGTCCACCTCGAACTGCGCGGCGGGGATCCCGTCGGCGTGCAACGCGGTGACGTATGCCCGGGCGGCGGGGTGCTGGTCGGGCTCGAGCAGTAGCTGGGTGCCGTTCGGGTCGCCCGGGTCGACCACCGTGAGCCAGCGGAAGTCGCCCGCGGGGAGGTCGTGTTTGAGGACGAACCCCAGGACCTCGGTGTAGAAGGTCAGCGCACGCGGCTGGTCGTCGACGTGGACGGAGGTGATACCGATGCGGGGCATGGCACGACGGTAGGCCGGTCGGGGCCCGCCGTCATCCGATCCGGCGCCGCGGGCCGCATTGCTGACAGAATCTGTCCGCACAGCGCGGCGGGACTGTTGACTACTCCACTGGTGGGGGCCACCCTTTGAGGGTGAGTACCCGATCCACGTCCGCACCGGCGATCGAGGCCGAACACCTCGTCAAGCGATTCGGCGACTTCACCGCCGTCGACGACATCTCGTTCACCGTCCCCACCGGGACGGTCCTCGGACTGCTCGGCCCGAACGGTTCCGGCAAGACCACCACGATCCGGATGATGACCACCCTGAGTCCGCCGACCTCGGGAACCGCCCGGGTGGCCGGCCACGACGTCGTCTCCGAACCCGCACTGGTGCGCAAGAAGATGGGGCTGACCGCCCAATCGGCGACGGTGGACGAACTGCTCACCGGGCGGGAGAACCTCCGGCTCATCGGTGACCTGTACGGGCTACCGAAGAAGGCGGTGAAGGCGAGGGCGGACGAACTGCTCGAGAAGTTCTCGCTCACCGAGGCGGCGACCCGCGTCGCCAAGAGCTACTCTGGCGGGATGCGGCGCCGCCTCGACCTGGCGGCCAGTCTCGTCGCGGCCCCGCCGGTGCTGTTCCTCGACGAGCCGACCACCGGTCTGGACCCGCGGTCGCGCAATGAACTGTGGGACGTGCTGCGCGGACTGGTCCGTGACGGCACCACGCTGCTGCTCACCACCCAGTACCTCGACGAGGCCGATCAGCTCGCGGACCGGGTGATCGTGATCGACCACGGACGCGTCATCGCGGAGGGCACGCCGCTGCAGCTCAAGGACCGCTCGGGGGCGGCCAGCCTGGTGATCACGGTGTCGCGTCCGGAGGACGTCGACGAGGCCGCGCGGGTGCTGACGACCCGTATCGCCGACTTCCACGTCGATCGGGACGCGCGCCGCCTCACCGCACCGTCGGAAGGTGTCTCCGCGCTCGCGGGGATCGCCGCGGCGTTCACCGAGGCCGGTATCGAGCTCGACGACATCGGCTTGCAGCGCCCGAGCCTGGACGACGTCTTCCTCTCGTTGACCGGGCGCAAGGCGGAAGACCCGCGACTCGAGCCCGCCGGGGACGGGGTCGACGAGCTCGAGACCGCCGGATCCGAGACCGCCGGTCTCGGGACCACTGAGGAGGAGCACCGGGTATGAGCACCGTCGCGGACCCCGCCGTGGGGACCACCAGCGCGGACGGCTTCGTCGTCCCTGCCCGCCCGGACGGCCCCTCGTTCGGCCGGCAGGTCTCGGCGCTGGTACGCCGCAATCTGTTCCACATCCGGCGGCAGCCGGAGAACCTGGCGGACGTCACCATCCAGCCGGTGATGTTCGTGCTGCTGTTCGCGTACGTCTTCGGCGGCGCGATCGCCGTGGCGGGCGGGGTGAACTACCGCGAGTGGCTGCTGCCGGGGATCATGGCGCAGACCATGGCGTTCTCGTCGTTCGTCGTGGCGTCGGGGCTGTGCAACGACCTCAACAAGGGCATCATCGACCGTTTCCGGTCGTTGCCCATCCAGCGGGCGTCCATCCTCATCGCGCGGAGCGCGTCGAGCCTCATCCACTCCTCGATCGGGGTGGTGGTGATGTCGTTGACCGGGTTGATCGTGGGGTGGCGGATTCGCTCGAACCTCCTCGACGCCCTGCTGGGCTACGTCGTGCTGGTCGGGTTCGGGTTCGTCATGATCTGGATCGGGATCGTCGTGGGGTCGCGGCTGAAGACGATCGAGGCGGTCAACGGCGTCATGTTCACGACCACGTTCCCCATCACCTTCCTGGCCAACACGTTCGCGCCACCGGAGTCGATGCCGGACTGGCTGCGGGTGTTCGCGGAGTGGAACCCGCTGTCGTCGGTGGTGCAGGCGATGCGGGAGCTGTGGGGCAACGCCCCGGCCGTGGGGCCGGAGGCGGCGCTGCCGCTGCAGTACCCGCTGCTCTCGTCACTGCTGTGGGTCGTCGGCCTGACCGTGCTCATCGCCCCGATCGCGATCCGGGCCTTCGACGCCCGTACGCGGGACTGACGCGCTCCGGGCGAGCGGCTCGCCCTCCGCGGCGGCGGCGAGTTCGCGCAGCGCCTCGAGGTGACCGGCGAAGGCCTTGCGCCCGCTGCGGGTCAGGGCCAGCCACGTGCGCGCGCGCCCGGTGGGGGCGGCGGCTTTGGAGGTGGTGGCGTAGCCGGCGTCGGTGAGGACCTTGAACTGCTTGGACAGGACCGAGTCGGCGACGCCGAGTTCGTCCCGGATGGTGCCGAACTCCATCGACTCGACGGGGGCGAGCAGGGCGCAGATCCGCAGCCGGTGGGGGGCGTGGATGATGTCGTCGAAGCGGGCGGCGGCGCGCCTGGCCATCATCGACGCGCCTTCGGGAGGGCGGCGGCGCCGGTGCGGATCTCCTCGCGCATCGCGCTGTCGACGCGGCGGCCCAGCACGATCGTGGCGACCAGGGCGACGGCGGCGAGCAGGACGGCCAGCCAGACGGGCAGCGCCCGGCCCGCGGCGGTGGGGATGAGCGAGGACCCGGTCACCACCAGCACGATCACCGCGTAGGCGAACCACCACCTGCGGGAGGTGGGGCCGAGGTTGCGCATGTCGACCCACAGGCCGGTGGTGCGCTGGTAGGCCCCGACCAGCAGGCCGATGCCGATCGCCCCGCCCAGGGAGACCACGAGGCGGACGACGTCGTGGAGGTCGAGAGCGGCCACCAGCATGATCGCGGCGAGGATCGCGCCGAGGGCGGGGTGGTACCACCACGGGGTGATGAGCCTGTCGGCCACGGAGCGTCGGGCCGAGTCGACGTCGGCGAGGGCGGCGGCGGGGTCGTACGGGGACGACGCGTTGTTTTCCATAACGGAAACGATAGGAGTTACTTTCCGTTTCCGCAAGGGAAAATCAAGACTGGTGCCCGGTCACGCCTTCTTCTTGGGCGAGACCCGGATCGTGATGCTGCCGACCACGGGCTCGACCCCCGCGTCGTCGACGAACCGCAGGGGGACCTCGACGTCCCGCCCGGTGGTCATCGACGCGAAGTCGGGCAGCTCGGTCCATTCGGCCGTGACGGTCATCCCGCCGGTCGACTTCGCGGGGTAGCGCACGTTCATGCCCACGGGGATCCAGCGGTGGGTCGCGGGCACCGTGGCCTCGGCGAGCATGCCCATCGCCATCTCCGCGAGGTTGCACGCGGCGATCACGTGGAAGGTGCCGATGTGGTTGCGGTTGCCCCACCATCCCGGCCCCCGCACGACGCAGCGTCCGGGCCGGAGCTCGGTGACGTGCGGGTGGGCGGTGCGGAAGTACGGGGCCTTGAGGCTCACCGCCGCGCTGAACAGGCGGGACCCGAACGGCAGGCGGGTGGCGGTCTTCCACAGGCGGTAGGTGGAGGTGTCGGCGGTGGGGCGGGGCGGGGTATCGGTCACGACGACGAGGTTACCCGCCGGTAAGTTGTCCCGCGGCCATCCGGGGCGCGCGAGTGCTCACCTCGTCAGGACAGGATCTGCGTCCCGCGGCGCAGGAGCTCGTGGAGGCGATCCTGGTCCGCCCCGGGCTCGGCCACCCACAGGCGGTAGGCGGACAGCGCTATCCCGAGAGCGGCGTGGGCGGTGGCGGCGGGCACGAGGTCGTCCACCGTCTCGCCCCGCCGGTCGGCGACGAACCCGGCCACGGCCCGCCGCCAGTCGGCGTACACGAGCGTCGAGTGGGCCTGGAGTTCGTCCACGCCCAGGAGGAGACGCATCCGTAGGCGGTGGACCTCGGTCTGCGACGGCGGGAACGTGTTGAACGCGATGAGGGCGTCCGCCAGCGCGTCGCGCAGCGGGGTGTCCTCCGGGACGCCGGCCAGGTACCCCAACATGAGCTGGATCTGCTCGTCGAACTCGCCCCACGCGATGGCGGCCTTGCCGGGGAAGTAGCGGAACAGGGTGCGCCGCGAGATGTGGGCGGCCTCGGCGATCTGATCGACGCTGGTCGCCTCGTAACCCTGGCGCGCGAACAGGTCGAGGGCCACGTCGACGATCGACGCGCGGGTGGTCGACGGGCGACGTCCGGGCGTCCGTCCCGAGGTCATTCCCGTCATTCCCATGACACGAGAGCCTAGATCAGTGATCCTTGCCACTGGCACCAAGTGCCAATATGATTCGGGTCTCACCACGCCCGTGGTGGGGTTCCCGCAGTTCCGGAGGGAAGGACGCGAGATGGACAACGCGCAGAACACCGAGGTCGTGCTGGAGGAGGCCCTCATCGAGGAGGTCTCGATCGACGGCATGTGCGGGGTCTACTGAGATGACCTCCGCAGCAGCGCCGGCCGGCGCCGGGCAGACGGCCGCCCCGGCGGCATTCGATCTCGACGCCGGCTGGCGCCTGCACCCGGGCGTCGCCCTGCGGCCCGAGCCGTTCGGGGCCCTGCTCTACCACTTCCACACCCGCAAGCTCAGCTTTCTCAAGTCGCCGACCATCGTCGAGGTGGTCCGCACGCTCGCGGACCATCCCACCGCCCGCGCCGCGTGCGCGGCAGCGGGGGTGCCGATCGACGACCCGGGCACGGCCCGGCTGTACCTGCACGCGCTCGGCCAGCTCGCCGCCTCGCGCATGATCGAGGAGACCTTATGACCAGCATGCTCGACCGCCCGGCCACGTCCGGCGCGGCGCCCACCGCCGCGGCGCCGGCTCCCGTCGGCCGACTCGTGGACCAGTTCGAGCGCGGGCTCGACGCGCCGATCTGCCTGACCTGGGAGCTCACCTACGCCTGCAACCTCTCGTGCGTGCACTGCCTGAGCTCCTCGGGCAAGCGCGATCCGCGGGAGCTGAGCACCGAGCAGTGCAAGGCGATCATCGACGAACTGCAGAAGATGCAGGTCTTCTACGTCAACATCGGCGGCGGCGAGCCCACGGTCCGCTCGGACTTCTGGGAGCTCGTCGACTACGCCACCAGCCACCAGGTGGGCGTGAAGTTCTCCACCAACGGCGTGCGGATCGACGAGAAGGTCGCCCGGCGCCTGGCCGCGAGTGACTATGTCGACGTGCAGATCTCCCTCGACGGCGCGACCGCCGAGGTCAACGACGCCGTCCGCGGCCCGGGTTCGTTCGACATGGCCGTGCGGGCGCTGCAGAACCTCAAGGACGCCGGCTTCACCGACGCCAAGATCTCGGTGGTGGTCACACGCGAGAACGTCACCCAGCTCGACGAGTTCAAGGCGCTCGCCGACCGCTACGACGCCACCCTGCGCATCACGCGACTGCGTCCGTCCGGTCGCGGTGCCGACGTGTGGGACGACCTGCACCCGCTGCCCGAGCAGCAGAAGCACCTCTACGACTGGCTGGTCGCGCACGGCGAGAACGTGCTCACCGGCGACAGCTTCTTCCACCTGTCCGCGTTCGGCGACGGCCAGGGTTCGCTGCCTGGTCTCAACCTGTGCGGCGCCGGCCGCGTGGTGTGCCTGATCGACCCGATCGGGGACGTCTACGCGTGCCCGTTCGCCATCCACGACAACTTCCTCGCCGGCAACGTCGTCGCCGACGGCGGGTTCGAGTCGGTGTGGCAGACCTCGGAGCTGTTCCGGGAGCTGCGCGAGCCCCAGTCCGCGGGCGCGTGCGGGTCCTGCGGGTTCTACGACAGCTGCCGCGGCGGCTGCATGGCCGCGAAGTTCTTCACCGGCCTGCCGATGGACGGCCCGGACCCCGAGTGCGTCCAGGGCCACGGGGAGGGCCTGCTCGCCGCCGAGCGCGCCATCCCGGCGCCGTCGCAGGACCACTCGCGCACCAAGGGGCTGGCCGCGCGCAAGCAGCCCGCCGGCCCGGTGCCGCTCACGCTCATCACCACCCCGCCGCGCCGGCCCACCAGCCTGTGCGACGAGTCCCCGATCTGACCGCGCGTCCCGAGCCGACCCGCGGCCCCCGGACCGAATCCCGTAGGAGGAACCCCCGCCGTGTCCCGTCTGTCCAAGATCGCCGAGGCCAACCCCTGGCGGCAGAACCCGTGGTTCGAGTCCGTCGCCGAGGCACAGCGTCGAGCGAAGAAGAAGCTGCCCAAGAGCGTGTACATGGCGCTCGTCGGTGGCAGCGAGGCGGGCGTGACGATCCGCGACAACATGGACGCCTTCTCCGAACTCGAGCCGAAGCCGCACGTCATCGGGGCCAAGCAGGACCGCGACATGGCCACCACGGTGATGGGGCAGCCCATCAGCCTGCCGGTGATGATCTCGCCCACCGGCGTGCAGGCGGTCACCCCGAACGGGGAGGTCGACGTCGCCCGTGCGGCGGCCGCCCGCGGCACTGCGATGGGACTGAGTTCGTTCGCCTCCAAGCCGATCGAGGAGGTCATCGCGGCCAACCCGCAGACCTTCTTCCAGGTGTACTGGCTGGGCGGCAAGGAGCAGGTCCTGCGCCGGCTCGAGCGGGCCAAGGCCGCCGGCGCGGCCGGGGTCATCCTCACCACGGACTGGTCGTTCTCGATGGGACGGGACTGGGGTAGCCCGGCCATCCCCGAGACCCTCGACGCCAAGGCGCTGGTCACCCTCGCGCCGCAGATCGCCGTGCGGCCGCGCTGGGCGGCCGAGTGGGCGCGCGACGTGGTGGTCAACAAGCGCTTCCCGGACCTGACGACCCCCAACCTGGTCAACCAGGGCGAGATGGGGCCCTCCTTCTTCGGCGCCTACGGCGAGTGGATGAACACCCCGCCGGCCACGTGGGAGGACATCGCCTGGGTCGTGGAGAACTACGACGGCCCGGTCATGCTCAAGGGCATCACCCGCATCGACGACGCCAAGCGGGCCGTCGACGCCGGGGTCACGGCGATCTCGGTGTCCAACCACGGCGGCAACAACCTCGACGCGACCCCCGCCTCGATCCGCTGCCTCGCGCCGATCGTCGACGAGGTCGGCGACCAGGTGGAGGTGCTGCTCGACGGCGGCATCCGCCGCGGCTCGGACGTGGCCAAGGCGCTCGCGCTCGGCGCCCGCGCCGTGATGATCGGCCGCGCCTACCTCTGGGGCCTGGGTGCCAACGGGCAGGCCGGCGTGGAGAACGTCCTCGACATCATGCGCTCCGGTCTGGACTCCAGCCTCATCGGACTGAGCAAGTCGTCGATCTCCGAACTGAACCGCGACGACTACGTCATCCCCGAGGGCTTCATGCGCCGCCTCGGCGCCTGATCCGCCACCACCCCACGAGAACCCAGAGAAAAGGACGCCTCCTCCATGAGAGATTTCGACGGCAAGGTCGTCTACATCACCGGCGTGGCCCGCGGCCAGGGCCGCAAGCACGCCATCCGGTTCGCCCGCGAGGGCGCCAAGATCATCGGCCTCGACCTGTGCGCGGCGCCGTCCGAGTACGTCAAGTACCGGACCGCCACCGAGGATGACCTGGCCGACACCATCGAGCGCGTCGAGGCCGAGGGCGGGGAGATCTGCGCCGAGATCGGGGACGTGCGGGACCTGGCGTTCCAGCAGGACCTCGTCGCGCGCGGCGTGGAGCGCTTCGGCGGGCGTCTGGACGTGGTGATCGCCAACGCCGGCATCTGCAACTGGGGCAAGGTGTGGGAGCTCGACGAGCAGCAGTGGCAGGACACCATCGACATCAACCTCACCGGGTACTGGAAGACCCTCAGGGCCGCGATCCCGCACATGCTCGACGCGGGCAACGGCGGCTCGATCATCCTGGTCAGCTCCGTGGCGGGCCTCAAGGCCATGCCGGTGCAGTCCCCGTACTCGGCCTCGAAGTACGGCGTGGTGGGCCTCGCGCAGACCGCCGCCAAAGAGCTCGGTGAGCACGGCATCCGGGTCAACACGATCCACCCCTACGGCGTGCAGACGCCGATGGGTGCCGAGGACCCCGACGCGCTCGAGGTGTTCAACAACATGCCGCAGTTCCTGCCGCACTTCACCCCGATCCTGGGCATGGGCATGGCCAGCACCGACGACATCTCCGACTCGGTGATGTTCCTCGCGTCGGACGCCTCGCGCACCATCACCGCCTCGACCTTCACCGTCGACATGGGCGCGATCAAGGTCTGACCCGACATGACGGGCGCGACCGGCGCGGACGGACGGCCGGGCGGCGGCGTGCTGGCCGTGCTGCCACTCGGGGCCACCGAACAGCACGGTCCACACCTGCCGCCGGAGACCGACACCCTCCTCGCGGAGGCCACGGCCCGCGCCGTCGCCGACTCGGCCACCGGCGCCCCGGCCCACGCGGCGACCGGCGTCACCGTCCGCGTCCTTCCCGCCCTGGCCTACGGCTCGAGCGGGGAACACCAGTCGTTCGCGGGGACCGTCTCGATCGGGACCGCGGCGCTCGCCGAGTTGCTGCTCGAGTTCGGCAGGTCCGTGTCCTCGTGGGCGGACCGACTGCTCGTGGTCAACGGTCACGGCGGCAACGTCGACGCCCTCCGCCGCGCGGTCCCGCGGTTGCGGCACGAGGGCCGTGACGCCGCGTGGCTGTCCTGCCGCACCGCTGAGAACCCCCGTGACACCCACGCCGGGCACGCCGAGACCTCGCTCATGCTGCACCTGCACCCGGACCTCGTGCGCGTCGAGCACGCGGCCCGCGGCTGCGTCCGGCCGCTGCCGCAGATCCTGCCCGCGATGCGCGACGGCGGGGTCGCCGCGGTGAGTCCGTCCGGCGTCCTGGG
>NZ_JAALDU010000280.1 GCF_014145015.1 Dietzia sp. E1
CGTCGTGTCCGGCACGTCGACCTCGTGGATCGCCACCCCGGACGGCCGTCTCTGGCGGGACGAGTCGGGATCGTTCGGCCTCGGCGTCTCCGGTTCCGGCGACGTCAAGGCCGGCCTCATCGCCGGGCTGTTGGCCCGAGGGGCTGATCCGGCACAGGCCGCCGCGTGGGCCACCTACGGTCACGGCCGGGCCGGCGAGCGCCTGTCCGGCCGGGTGGGTCCGACGGGCTTCCTCGCCCGCGAGCTGCTCCCCGAGGTACCGGGGATCCTGGTAGAACTCTCCTCCTGAGCAGACCGTCGAGAGGGTGTCAGTCATGCAGGTCCGGCAACGTGGGACCCCGGTCGGCCGGTCGCGCCGGGCCAGGGGACCGAACGCGCTCGTCGTCGTCCTCCTCCTCGCCCTCACCGGCGCCCTGACCGCCGCCTGCGGCGGGCCGTTCCCCAAGGACACCGACGGCAGCCTCGACCGGATCACCGGGGGCGTGCTGCGCGTGGGTGTGTCCGAGAACCCGCCGTGGACCGAGGTGTACGACGACGGGCGCGTCGCCGGGAGGGAGGTCGACCTGGTCCGTGGGTTCGCCGCCGAGCACGGGGCCGACGTGGAATGGACGCCCGGCGCGGAGAGCGAACTGGTGATGGCGATGGTCCGCGGCGATCTCGACGTGGTCGTCGGTGGGTTGACGTCCGATACCCCGTGGGAGAAAGAGGTGGCGGTGACCCGGCCCTACGCCGATGAGGTCACGCCGGACGGCGACACCGAGCAGATGGTCATGGCCACGCCGCTCGGCGAGAACGCCCTGCTCGTGGCGCTGGAGACGTACCTCGCCGGAACCGGGGAGGCGTCATGAGCGAGGAGGCGTCATGAGCGGGACGACGGCGCTGGGAGGTCGGGACCTGCCCGACGAGCAGCAGGCCGCACTGCGTCGCGCCATCCGGCTGGAGTGGGTGACCCTCGCCGTTCTCGCCGTGACGGTCGCGGCGGTGTACGCCGTATCGGGACAGTCTCAGGCGATGAAGGCGGCGTGGATAGAAGACTCGTTGTCCTTTCTCCCGCCGATCGCGTTCCTCGTGGCCGTCCGCGTGTCGCGGATCCCGCCGAGCGCGCGCTTCCCGTACGGGCGCCATCGGGCGGTGGGCATCGGGCACCTCGTGGCCGGCGTGTCGCTGCTGGTCATGGGCGCGTTCCTCATCGTCGACTCGGGCACCGGGCTGATCACCGGCGAGCGGCCCCCGCTGGGTGTGGTGGAGCTCGGCGGGCACGTCATCTGGTCCGGGTGGCTGATGGTGGTGGTGATGGCGCTGTCGGTGATCGGGCCGTTCATCCTCGGCCGGATGAAGCTCGCGCCGGCCGAGGCGCTGCACGACAAGGTGCTCTTCGCCGACGCCGCCATGAACCGCGCCGACTGGAAGACCGGGCTGGCCACGATCGTCGGGGTCTTCGGGATCGGCCTGGGGCTGTGGTGGGCGGACGCGGTCGCGGCGCTGGTGGTGAGCGTGTCGATCGTCAGTGACGGCTGGTCCAATCTGCGCGGCGCGATCGAGGGGCTGGCCGACGCGCGCCCCACCCGCTTCGACGGCACCGACCCCCACCCGCTCGTCTACGAGATCGACGCACTGCTGGCCGAGGTCGACTGGGCGGTGGACCGCGGCGCGCGCGTGCGTGACGAGGGGCACGTCTTCCACGTGGAGGCCTTCCTCGTCCCCGCCGAGGGCCGGGAGGTCACCGTCGAGCGACTGGCGGAGGTCCGGCGGGGGCTGGCGGCGCTGAGCTGGAAGATCGAGGACGTCGTGGTGACGGTGGTGCCGGAGGTACTGGACGCGCACCGGCCGTGCTGACGCGCGCACCGGCCGCGCACCGGCTGCGCACCGGCTGCGGATCGCCGTAAGGGCTGGCAGTCTCGGGGCATGACCACACTCGACGACATCCGCACCGCCATCGACGCCGCCACCGAGCCCGAGCAGCCCGCGCTGGAGCGGGCCCGCATGATCATCGTCGACAAGCTCGGCGAGCGCGACAGCCTGGGACTCGACGAGCTGATCGAGTCGGTGTGCGAGGCGTACGACGCGCACTCGGGTGAGCCGTTGCGGCTGGTCGACGTCGACCCGTCCGCCCCCGAGACCGACACCCCCGCCCTGCGGAACCTGCGCTACGCCCGCGCCGCGCGCACGGCGATCATCGCGCTGCTCGACGAGGGGACGATCGTGGCGGTCGAACCGCTGCCCGGCGACGGTGAGATGGTCCGCGCCACCGGCGAGGGGGACCCCGCGGGAGAAGACCACGACGACGACGAGGTCACCGCCGCCAAGGAGACCACCGACGCGGCGGCCGCGAAGGCCGGGGCCGAGGAGGTCGTCGTCGCGACGGGCCCGCAGCCGGAGGGGCGGCGGTTCTCGCTGGCCGACCGCTGATCCCCCCGCCGGCGGGTCCGGGGCCCGGCGGGGCGTCCTACAGGGTGACGGTCTCGTCCGGGTGGTCGGTGTCCTTGAGCGGCTTCTGCGCCCCGCCGGAGAGGGTCGTCTCGCCGAGGCGGGCCTCCCTGTAGCGCTCGGCCTGCGCCTGGGTGATGGGTTCGCGGGAACCGTCCTTGGCGTAGCAGACCGGCAGCCAGGCGCCCTCGTCGTCCACGCGGGCGACGATCCGCTGACGGAGGCGGAACGGCTGGATGGAGTCCGACCACGCCACCAGCAGGTCGAGGTTCCCGCCGCGGGCGTCGGGCGTCGAGTCGGTGCTGCAGAAGTGCTGCACGCTGCGCCACACCGCGAACTGCGCGCCGGACACGGACAGCGGGTCGACGGTCGCGGCCTTCGGCGCGCGGGCGGACCGGGTGCGGGTGGCCTTGGCGGGTGCCGGCGGCGGGGGCGGGGAGGTGTTCTCCCCTGCCTCGACGCGGCGCCGGGCCTCCTCCATCCGCTGCAGTCGTCGCTCCGCCGCCGTGCTCTTCTCGCCTGAGTCCCAGAACCCCGTCATGGCAGACGACTTTACGCGGCCTCCCGCTCAGCGCCCGAGCCCGAACGCCCCCGTGGGGCGGACCTCACAGGTCCAGGCCCAGATCGAGTACTGCCACGGAGTGGGTCAGGCCCCCGACCGCGAGATAGTCGACGCCGCAGCGCGCGTAGTCGGCGGCCACGTCGAGCGTGAGCCCGCCGCTGGACTCCAGCCGCGTGCCCGGCGAGACCTTGTCGCGGCGCTGCACCGCGATCTGCGTCTGCCACACCGGGAAGTTGTCCAGCAGCACCAGGTCGACGCCCGCGGCCAGCATCTGGTCGAGTTGCTCCAGGGAGTCCACCTCGACCTCGCACGGCAGCTCCGGGAAGCGTTCGCGGACGGCCGTCAGCGCCGGGAGGACCCCACCCGCGGCGACGACGTGGTTGTCCTTGACGAGCACCGCGTCGCCCAGGCCCAGGCGGTGGTTGACCCCGCCGCCGCACCGCACCGCGTACTTCTGCAGCAGCCGCATCCCGGGCATCGTCTTGCGCGTGTCGCGGACCGCGCATCTCGTGCCGGCGAGTTCGTCGGCCCACGCGCGGGTGGCGGTCGCGACCCCGGACAGGTGACACACCAGGTTGAGCAGCGTGCGCTCGGCGGTGAGCAGCCCGAGGGTGGGCGCGCTGATCTCGGCCACGACGTCACCGGCCGCCACGCGGTCGCCGTCGCGGGCGTGGAGGGTCACGGAGAAGCCGGAACCGCCCGCGCCCCGGCCGAGCACCTCGGCCAGCACCATCTCGATCAGCGGCAGGCCGGCCACCACGCCGTCGGATCGGGTCGCCAGTCGCGCGGTGGCCCGGGC
>NZ_JAALDU010000281.1 GCF_014145015.1 Dietzia sp. E1
CACCGCGGGGCCCGCGCCCACCGCCCGGCGGGTGGCGGCGGCGATCCTCGCGCTCGCGCTGGGCGGGTTCGGCATCGGCGTCACCGAGTTCGCCGCGATGGGTCTGCTGCGCTCGATCGCGGACGGGTTCGGGCTCACCGAGCCACAGGCCGGCAACGTCATCACCGCCTACGCGCTCGGCGTGGTGGTGGGCGCGCCGCTGCTCACCGTGTGGACGTCGCGGTGGCGCCGGCGCACCCTGCTGCTGGTGCTCATGGCCCTGTTCACCGTCGGCAACGTGGCGGCGGCCTTCGCGCCGACCGCGGAACTGCTGGTGGTCGCCCGCTTCGTCGCCGGCATCCCGCACGGCGCGTACTTCGGGGTCGCCTCACTGGTGGCGGCGTCCCTCGCGGGACCGGGCAGGCAGGCGCGCGCGGTCTCCCAGGTGTTGCTGGGCCTGTCGGTCGCGAACGTGATCGGTGTCCCGGCCGCGACCTGGCTCGGGGAGTCGATCGGGTGGCAGTCGGCCTTTCTCGCGGTCGGGGTGATCGGCGCACTGACCGTGGCGGCCATCCTCGTCGTCGTCCCCGAACCCACCGGCACGGTGGTCGTGCGCGCCCGCGAGGAGCTGGCCGCCCTGGCGCGGCCACAGATCCTCGCCACGCTGGCCGTGGGCTGCGTGGGCTTCGGCGGGATGTTCGCGATCTACACCTATATCCAGTGGACGATGGTCGACGTCGCCGGGATCGACCGCGCGTGGATGCCCGCCGTCCTGGCCGTCTACGGGCTGGGCATGGTGGCCGGCAACATCGTGGGCGGGATCGTCGCCGACCGCGACCTCGACCGGGGCCTCGTCGGCATCGCCGCAGTGATGACGCTCGTACTGGCGGGGTTCGCGCTCGCCGCGCATCACCCCGTGACCGCGGTGATCGGTCTGTTCCTCGTGGGGACCACGGGCTCGGCGCTCGTGCCCGGGCTGCAGTCGCGGCTCATGCGGCACGCCGGCCGCGGGCAGACGCTGGCCGCCGCGCTCAACCACTCGGCACTCAATGCCGCCAACGCGCTCGGCGCCTGGCTCGGCGGGGTCGTGATCGCGTTCGGGTGGGGTTACACCTCGCCCGCCCTCGCCGGTGCCGCGCTGGCGGCGCTCGGGCTGGCGATCCTCGTCGTGGCCGTGCGGTCGGTGCGCAAGGGAGAAACCGCGGCGCCCTGAAATGTCGTAGCCGTCTGAGAAGGTGCGGGCACGCGGCCGGGACAACCGGCTTTCGTCACCACACCGAGAGGCTGACCATGGGGAATGCAGCGCAAGCCACGCCCGGGCGTCCGGCGTCGAAGGAGATCCTCGGACGCCTGGGAATCTCGGAGCGAGCTGTAGTCGAGGCGGTTCGAGACGGTCTCGCCGAAGGGCTCGCCCTCGATCCCGCGGCGCCGAAGATCGCTCCGGGTTTCTACGCTTGGGCAGGGACGGTCGCGTCGATCCGGCGCCACCTGGCGACCGACGGCTGGAAGCTGGCGGACAAGCAGAATCTGCCCACGATCGTGTCGCCGAACGGGCGTGTGCGCCTCATCGTGGCGAGCGGCGACTCGGGTACCGGTGACCCCGAGGCGATTCCGTCGACGTCCAACCCGAAGGGGCGTGCTGTGGAAGAACACGTCCGATCGAACGATCCCGGGCGGCATCAGCAGATCCAACTGGCTCTGGACATAGACGTGGAGTCGAACCGAGACGGAGCGGGTGCGTGTCAGACGTGGATGCTTCTGTACCGGCACGACATCGGGACGCAGGCGAGCGTTGCTGAGGTGTCGCTCCCGCTGGATATCGAGGGTGGCAAGGTGACCCGGTGGGGCGACCGTGCAATCATCGATACCCCCATGCAGTTCTCGGCCATGGAAGTGAGGGCGACCGATGTCTCCGCGTTCGACGACGTCGACTTCGAGATCCACGCCGCAGGAGAAGGCTGATGGATCCAGGCTGGCCCTCGCCCGGGTACGCGCCGGTCTGACCCGGCGAGAACTGGCGGACGTGGTGGGAGTCGCGGGGTCGACGGTTCGGACATGGGAGGCCACGGGCGTTCCGGTGGGGCGATTGGGCGCCCTTTCGGCAGCGACAGGGGTATCGCGGGCCTTTCTCGAGCTGGACGAGCCGGACGTGCTTGAGCCGGATTTGATTTACTTTCGATCGCGTCGGTCGGCGTCGACGTCGACGCGAGCTGCGGCAGCGGGGGACGGGCTCGTCGGAATCGAGTTCTACAGCGCGCTCGCGAGGCGCCTGACATTGCCCCGGGTTGATGTGCCGGTGTTGTCCGAGGTGGGCGATCCGGAAGAGGCCGCACGAGTGCTGCGGTCGGCATGGACGTTGGGTCCGGGACCCCTGCCGAATCTGGTGCAGCTCGCGGAGGCGCACGGGGTGCGAGTGATGGGCCTGCAGGGACGGTCCGCCGACGTCGATGCCTTCAGCCTGTGGCGTGACGGCCGTCCATACGTCTTCCTCTCCCGCCTGAAAACCCCGGAGCGATCGCGATTCGACCTCGCCCACGAACTCGGCCATCTCGTTCTCCACGCACATGAGCCATATCCCACGGCCGAGTGCGAAAAAGAGGCTGATGCGTTCGCGTCCGAGCTTCTCCTCCCGACGCTCACGCTGCAGAGCGAGGGACTGCCAGAGGTGGGACTGGACCCGCTCATCGCCGGGAAGCTCAGATGGGGTGTGTCCGCGATGGCGTACGTCTCGGGCCTTCGGCGGGCCGGGGTGGTGGGGGATTCCTCGATCACCAAGATGTTCCGCGATCTCTCGGCGAGGGGCTTCCGACGTGCGGAACCGGGCTCGTCGATGCCGTGGCCCCGATCCAAGGTGTTCGACGCCGCCAGGGAGATCCTGGGGCGGTCGATCGTGGAGGATCTCGCAGCCGAGACCGGACTCTCGCCTGACGACATAAACACCCTCACCTTCGGCCAACTCCTTGCCGTGGCTCGACCTGGTGCTCCCTCCACTCCGGGCACGGAGCCGGATGAGGGCGATCGTCACGCGAGTGGGTTCCGGTTGGTCGTCGGGGGCGCTTAGCCCCGGTTTCCAGTGGCACGACGTCCGACACTGCCGCTGCACCGGTGCCCCGGGTTGGGTCCGGCGGTCGGAGGCGGCCTGATCCCGGCCCGGCCGTGTTGGAGGGGGTGGCTACGATGGCGGCCGTGAGTCTCACGGTCAGCACTGTCAACGTCAACGGGATCCGCGCCGCCGTCAAGCAGCGTTCGGAGACCAACCTCGGATTCCTGCCCTGGTTGGAGAGCAGCGGGGCGGACGTCGTCGCCCTCCAGGAGGTGCGCGCGGACGAGGACCAGACCCGCAAGGCGCTCGCCCCCGCGCTCGACGCGGGGTGGCACCTCATCGGTTCGGCGTCGTCGATGAAGGGCCGTGCCGGCGTGGCGCTGTTGTCCCGCCAGGAGCCGTCGGACGTGTGCGTGGGTTACGGCGATCCGGAGTTCGCCGAGTCCGGACGCTACATCGAGGCCGTCTACCCCGGCGCGGTCGACGGGGAGACCGTCACGGTGGCCAGCCTGTACCTGCCCTCGGGCTCGGCCAACACGCCCAAGCAGGACGAGAAGGACCGGTTCCTCAAGACGTTCAGGGAGTTCCTCGCCGAGCGCGCCGCCGAGCTGAAGAGCCGCGAGGGGCACGAGATGATCATCTGCGGCGACTGGAACATCGCCCATCGCGAAGAGGACCTTAAGAACCACAAGGGCAACCACAAGAGCTCGGGCTTCCTGCCGCACGAGCGGGAGTGGATGACCGACGTGTTCGCCGACGGCAGCGGCTGGACGGACATCGTGCGGCACCGCCGCCCCGACGAGGTGGGCCCGTACTCGTGGTGGAGCCAGCGCGGCAAGGCCTTCGACAATGACGCGGGCTGGCGCATCGACTACCAGGTGGTGTCCGACGGCCTCGTGGACCGCGCGGTGAAGGACTGGGTGGACCGCGCCGAGGCGTACGACATGCGGTGGTCCGACCACGCGCCGGTGACCGTCGTCTACGAGTGACGGCGCCCGGGGCGACGAGTATGACGACGACGACGAGGGCGTCCGTACCGGGCGGGCCCGCGATCGCGGATGCCGCGTGGCGGGCGGACCCGTAGCCTCGGCGGCATGCCGAAGTACGCGACCGCTGAGCACCCTGATCGAGCGGGACTCGAGGAGTTCCTCCGCCCGCGTCACCGCGCCGTCCTCATCACCCGCAAGTCGTCGGGGGGCCTGCAGTCCTCACCGGTGACGTGCGGCGTGGACACCGAGGGGCGGCTCACTGTGGCCACCTATCCGCAGCGGGCGAAGGTGCTCAACATCCGGCGCGACCCCGCGGTGAGCGTGTGCGTGCTCTCTGACGACTTCAACGGCCCGTACGTCCATCTCGACGGCCGCGGGGAGATCATCGACCTGTCCGACGCGGTGGAGCCGCTGGTCGACTACTTCCGCAGTGTCGCCGGCGAGCACGACGACTGGGACGAGTACCGCGCCGCGATGGTGCGCCAGGGCAAGTGTCTCATCCGCGTGACGATCGACGACTGGGGTCCGATCGCCACCGGCGGTTTCCCTCCGGAGATGGCACCGCCCGCGGAAGGCTGATCGGGGCCGCGTGGGATGATGATGGCCATGTCTGAGCCGTCCTCCTCCGCAGCTCCTGCCAAGCGTCAGCGTGTCCTGTCCGGTATCCAGCCCACCGCCGACTCGTACCACCTCGGCAACTACCTGGGCGCCGTGCGGCAGTGGGTCGAGCTGCAGGACGACCACGACGCCTACTACTTCATCCCGGACCTGCACGCGATCACCGTCAAGCAGGACCCCAAGGAGCTGCGCGAGCGGGTCTTCCGCGGCTGCGCGCAGCTGCTCGCGCTGGGCGTGGACCCGGCGCGCTCGGTGCTGTTCGTGCAGTCGCACGTGCCCGAGCACGCCGAGCTCGCCTGGGTCCTGGGCTGTATCACCGGCTACGGCGAGGCCGCCCGGATGACGCAGTTCAAGGACAAGGCCGCCAAGCAGGGCACCGACGGCACCACCGTCGGCCTGTTCACCTACCCGGTGCTCATGGCCGCTGACATCCTGCTCTACCGCCCGCACCTCGTGCCGGTGGGGGAGGACCAGCGCCAGCACCTCGAGCTCACCCGCGACCTGGCGATGCGGTTCAACTCCCGCTACAAGAAGACGTTCGTGGTGCCCGAGGGCAAGATCCTCGAGGGTTCGGCCAAGATCTACGACCTGCAGGACCCCACCGCCAAGATGAGCAAGTCCGGCGAGAACCCGAAGGGCATCGTCAACCTGCTCGACGACCCCAAGGTCTCCGCCAAGCGCATCCGCAGCGCGGTCACCGACTCCGACGGGAACATCCGGTACGACCGCGAGATGAAGCCCGGCGTGTCCAACCTGCTGGCCATCCAGTCCGCCTTCACCGGGCGCGCGATCGCCGACATCGTCGCCGACTACCAGGCCGCCGGGGCCGGCTACGGCGCGCTGAAGACCGACACGGCCGACGCCCTCGAGGCGTTCGTCACCCCGCTGCGCGGACGGTTCGACGAGTACATGTCCGACCGCGCCGAGCTCGAACGGATCCTCGCGGACGGCGCCGAGAAGGCCCGCGCGGTCGCCGGCCCGGTCCTGTCGCAGGTCTATCAGGCCGTCGGCTTCACCGCGCCCCGCCGGGGCTGACCCGGCCATCGGCGCGGCCGCCGACCATACAACACCTGTAGCGCGGTCGAAACGCCGACGTCACACTACATCCCTAGAGTCGGCTCCAGCTCGTCAGGGATAAAGAATCTGACGGGTCAGTTCCAGAACACCACCTGAGAAGGAGTCACATCATGGGTCTAGTTGCCGGTCTCATCGGAATCGTCGGCGATCTCCTCCATCTGCTGCTGGGTGGTCTGTAGGCGCGCACCGCGCACAAGGAGGGCGCCCCTCACCGGACGCGGTGGGGGGCGCTCCTCTGCGTACGGGGCCGGACCGGCGGAGATCAGGCCTCGCGGGTGGCCTGCTGGTAGACCTGCTTCCAGTCGTCGCCGAACCGCTGCCACAGCGAGCTGCCCAGCGAGACCTCGCCGCCGGGGGCGGTCGCGCGCCACAGCACGAGGACCGCGTCGTCGCCGAGCCGCCGGGTCTCGGTCACCTCGAGATCGACGTCCTCGACGGACTCGTCCGCGTCGCCGAGCTGGCGGCGGGTGCGGGTGCGGCCCGAGGCGTCCACCTGCCGCCACCGCACGTCGAGCAGCCGCGTGAGAGTGCGGCGGTCCCGGCGGACGGCGTCGGTCAACAGGGAGCGTTCGAGGTCGACGACGAGGTCCTCGATCGCGGGGCCGGCGGCGGAGGAACTCCTGTTCTCGTCCGCGGGACCGGCCGAGGTGTTCGCGTCCAGGGAGAACAGGTCGGGCTCGGACTCGGCCGCAGCCCTCGTCGTCGTCGCCCCGCTCGTCCCCGACGCTCCCGCGGACGGCGACCGCCGGGCGGCACCACCCGCGGCGGGGGGAACGGCCGGGTCCTCGCCCGCGCCCACGTCCCGTGCACCCGGGAAGCCGGGCCCGGGCTCGGGCTCCTTGCGCGACGAGTGCGCCTTGGCGGCGCCGTTGGCCAGGGCGTCGGCCTTCTCGTTGAGCTCGTGGCCGGCGTGGCCCTTGACCCACTCGAACGTCACCTCGCGACCCTGCATGGCCTCGTCGAGAGCCTTCATCACCTCGACGTTGAGCACAGGCTTGCCGTCGGCCTTCTTCCAGCCCTTGCGCTTCCAGCCCTTCATCCACTTGGTGACCGAGTTGATGACGTACTGGGAGTCGCACAGGATGTGCAGCGGCTCATCCGAGTGGGCGGTCTGACGCAGCAGGTCCAGCACGGCGGTGAGCTCGCCCTGGTTGTTGGTGCCGCGCTTCCAGCCGCCGCAGCGCCAGGTCGAGTCGTCGATGTACCAGGCCCAACCGGCGGGGCCGGGGTTCCCGAGAGCGGAGCCGTCCGCGGCGGCGATGATCGTCACGACATGCGATCCTGCCACCGTGGCCGGCGCCACAGCGCACCGGCCACGGCGGGGCGGGGCTCACGCGCCGCGGGGCGACGGCTCGAGCGCTGCGGGGCGAC
>NZ_JAALDU010000282.1 GCF_014145015.1 Dietzia sp. E1
GTGGTGTCGGCGAGGGCGGCCCTCGTCGTCGACCCCTTCACCCCGTCCAGCGCCGCCCCGACCCCCGCGACCACCGCCCCCGCCACGAGTGAGGAGACCCCATGACCACGCCCTCGGCCACCACCCGGCCCACTGCGCCGACCACATCACCACCCACCGCCTCGCCCGGCGCCGAGATCCTCGGCTTCTCCGGCGTCGGCGTGACCTACCCCAACGGCACCCGCGCGCTCGACGGCGTGGACCTGAAGATCCGCGCCGGCGAGTTCGTCAGCGTCGTGGGGCCGTCCGGCTGCGGCAAGTCCACGCTGCTGAGCCTCGCCTCCGGCTTGGCCACGCACACCGACGGCTATATGCAGACCGGGACCGACCGGATCGGCTATGTCTTCCAGGACGCGACCCTGCTGCCGTGGCGCACGGTCGCGCAGAACGTGGAGATGCTCGCCGAGCTGGACGGTGTCCCGCGCGCCGAGCGGCGCGACCGCGCGGCCGCGGCGATCGAGCTGGTGGGCCTGGCAGGGTTCGAGCAGTCGCTGCCCCGGGAGCTGTCCGGCGGCATGAAGATGCGCGTGTCGCTCGCGCGCTCGCTGACTCTGGACCCGGAGTTGTTCCTGTTCGACGAGCCGTTCGGCGCCCTGGACGAGATCACCCGGCAGCGGCTCGGCGACGAACTGCTGGGGCTCTTCGCGGCCAAGCGGTTCGCCGGGCTCTTCATCACCCACTCGGTCGCGGAGGCGGTGTACCTGTCCACCCGCGTGGTGGTCATGTCCGGACGGCCGGGGCGCATCGTCCACTCGGTCGACGTGCCGTTCGGCCCCGCCCGCGACCCCGAGATCCGCTACACGGCGGACTACATCAACCTCGTCGGCGAGGTTTCCCAGGCACTCGAGGAGGCACACTGATGAACGGCATCACCGCCCGCGCCGCCGGGCCGACCATGAGGACCGACGGCGACGACGACGAGGTCATCACCACCGCGGTGAGCAGCGCCCCGGTCACGGGTCCGGCTGGGGGAGCGGAGAAGTCCCCGGTGGCCCGCAGCCGGCCGTGGCTGTCGGCCGACGGCCCCGCGGTGCGCTACGGCGGGCCGCTCGCGGTTCTCGCCGCGGTGCTGGGCCTGTGGTACTTCGTGAGCTACGCGGTGCTCGAACCGTCGCGGCGGTTCCTGCTACCCGCGCCGCACGTGGTGGTCACCGACGGCCTGTTCGGGCCAAGCATCTCGGGCATGCTCGAGGCGCTCGGGCGGACCGCGACCGTCGCGCTGACGGGGCTGGCGATCGCGTTCGTGATCGGGGTGGTGTGGGCGATCGTGATGAGCCAGGAGAAGTGGGCCGAGCGCTCACTGTTCCCGTACGCGGTGGTGCTGCAGTGCATCCCGATCCTCGCGCTGGTGCCGCTCATCGGGTTCTGGTTCGGCTTCGGGTTCACCGCCCGGGTGTTCGTGTGCGTGCTCATCGCGCTGTTCCCGATCGTCTCCAACACCCTGTTCGGGCTGAAGTCCGTCGACCCGGGCCTGCGTCGGCTGTTCAAATTGCACCACGCCGGGCGACTCACGGTGCTGCGCAAGCTCGAGGCCCCCGCCGCGCTGCCGGCGCTGTTCGAGGGCCTGCGGGTGGCCGCCGGGCTGTCGGTGGTCGGCGCGATCGTCGGCGACTTCTTCTTCAAGCAGGGCGACCCGGGGATCGGCATCCTCATCGACACCTTCCGGGCGCGGCTGCAGTCGCCGGAGTTGTTCGCCTCGATCATCCTGGCGTCCCTGCTCGGCGTGGCCGTGTTCCTGTTCTTCGGCCTCCTCTCGCGCCGGGTCGTGGGGCGTTGGTACAACCCGGATTCCGATCGCTAGTCCGCTAGTCCACTAGTCGTAACCAGCCGTAACGACGCACGACCGAACCCGCAACACCGCCGAAACACGGCCGATGTTCACTCTTCGTTATTGATCACATCAATACAGCTTCCGGCACCCGCCACCCGCCACCCGATCCAGGAGTTCCCATGCGACGCACCGTCACACGCACCGCCACCCCCCGTTCCACCGTCCCCCGTTCTGCCGTGTCCGTGGCCGCCCTGTGTGCCCTCGGAGCCGTCACCCTCACCGCCTGCGGTGGCTCCGAGTCCGCGGAGGCCTCCGGCTACAGCGGCGAGATCGGCGCGGTCGACCTCAGCGACGTGTGCGTCGAGAAGATCGTCGTCCAGACGGACTGGAACCCCGAGGCCGAGCACGGCCACGTCTACGAACTGCTGGGCCCCGAGCCGACCATCGACGCCGGCGCCAAGTCGGTCTCCGGACCGCTGTTCGCCTCCGGCGAGTACACCGGCGTGGACGTCGAGATCCGGGCCGGCGGCCCGGCCATCGGGTTCCAGCAGGTCACCGCGCAGATGTACCAGGATCCCGACATCATGCTCGGTTACGTGGACGCCGACCAGGCCGTCCAGAACTCGCTGAACAACCCCACCATCGGCGTCTTCGCGCCCCTCGACATCAACCCGCAGATGATCATGTGGGACCCGGAGACCTACCCGGACGTCGAGACGGTCGCCGACCTCAAGGACAAGAACACCAGGGTCCTGTATTTCGAGGGCAACGCCTACATGGACTACCTCCTCGGCGAGGGCGTCCTCGACCCCGCGCAGGTCGACGGCAGCTACGACGGCTCGCCCTCGAACTTCGTCGCCTCCGGCGGCGCCGTTGCCCAGCAGGGCTTCGCCAGCGCCGAGCCCTTCATCTACGAGAACGAAGTGCCCGAATGGGGCAAGCCGGTCGCCTACCAGCTGCTCCACGACCTCGGCTACCCGATCTACAAGTCGATGATGGCCGTCCGCAGTGCCGAGCTCGAGGACAACGCGGCGTGTCTCGAGAAGCTGGTGCCGGTGCTGCAGCAGGCCGAGGTCGAGTACTTCGAGGACCCGGCGCGCACCAACGCGGTGATCGTCGAGGCCGTCGAGCAGTTCAACACGGGCTGGGTCTACAGCGCCGAGCTCGCCGACTTCGCCGTCGAGGCCATGCTCGAGCGCGATCTGGTGGGCAACGGTCCCGACTCGACCATCGGCGACTTCGAGGAGGACCGCCTCGCCGACATGGTCGCCAAGGTCAAGGGCGTCTACGAGGCCGCGAACGTCGAGATCGCCGCCGACGTCTCGCCCGAGACCGTCGCCACCAACCGCTTCATCGACCCGGCCATCGGACTCAAGTGACCGGTCCTGAAATGACTACTGCCGCCCTACCCGAACGGAGACCCTCGTGACCGCGACAGCCACCGACGCGACCACCGATGTCGCCGGCCTGGTCGACGACCTGCTCGAGCTGCTCGGCCCCGACGCCGTCCACACTGACGACCATGCCCTGGACAGGGCCTCCAGGGACGGCTCCTACCTCAGCCCGATCCTGCGGGCACAGTGGCCGATCGGCCGCCCCGAGGTCGTGTGCCGACCGACCACCGTGGAGCAGGTGCCCGCCGTGGTCCGCGCGGCCGTCCGCCGCCGGGTGCCCATCACCTCGCGGGGCAAGGGCACCGGCAACTACGGGCAGGTCGTCCCGCTGCACGGCGGGCTCGTCCTCGACCTGACCGCGCTGCGCGGCATCGACCACGTCGACCCGGAGGCGGGCGTGGTCACCGCCGAGGCCGGCGTCCGGATGCTCACGTTGGAGAAGCGGCTGGCCGCCCAGCACGGCAGCCAGCTGTGGATGTACCCCTCGACCGTGCAGTCCACGCTGGGCGGGTTCCTGGCCGGAGGGTCGGCCGGCACCGGCACGATCGTGCACGGACGCAACCACGAGGGGTTCGTCGAGGCGCTCGACGTGGTGTTCGCCCACGAGGACGCCGAGATCGTCCACCTGGAGGGTCCCGACGCCCAGCCGTTCGTCCACACCTACGGCGTCGCAGGGATCATCGTGCGCGCCACGGTCCGGATCGAGCCACTGCAGGACTGGCGGTGCGTGTACGCGAGCTTCGCCGACCACCACGAGGCCTTCGCGGCCGTGCGGCGGGTGCACCGGGTCGAGCCGGCGCCGCGCCTGTGTTCGGCCGACGGGGCGCACGTCGCGACCTGCCTGCCCGACGACGACGCGATCCCCGCGGGGCGGGCGAGCCTGCGGGCGATCGTCGACTCCGCCGCGGTCGAGCAGGTCGAGGCGATCGTCGTCGAGGCCGGGGGAGTGGTCGAGGCGGTCCGCAAGGGGGTCAACGAGTCGATCAAGGTCTCCACCCTGTCGTACAACCACCCCACCCACTGGCTGCAGAAGGCGGAGCCGGACACGTGGTTCCACATGGAATGCCAGGGCGACGCGCTGGTCGAGCGACTCGACGAGGTGGAGGCCGTCTACCCGGGCGGCACCCTGCACCTCGAGGCCGGCCACGGGCGGATGTTCGGGATGCTCAACG
>NZ_JAALDU010000283.1 GCF_014145015.1 Dietzia sp. E1
GGGGTCCGCACCGATCTCCGCGCGTTCTTCGCCGGAACCGTCGACCCCACGGCCGTGACGATCCGGCGCGGCCACGTCCCCGGGATCCCGCACCCGCGTGCGTTCGCGTTGCCCGGGCTGATCTACCTCGGCGCCGACCCCGGCGTCGTCGGCATCGCGGGCCCCGACGGGTCCGCCCGCCCACGGGCGACCCCGACCCTGGTCCACGAGCTGGTCCACATCTGGCAGGGGCGTTTCCTCGGCCCGCGGTACGTCGTGCGGGCCCTGGGCGAACAGATCCGGCTCGGGCGCCGGGCGTACGACTGGCGGGCCGTGCTCGACCAGCGGGCCGCTCTCCCGGTGGAGGCCCACGCCCAGCTCGTGTCCGACGCCTACGCCGCCCGCCACGGCCCGCCCCGGCAGCCGGCCCTCTCCGGGCGGGACGAGCACCTGCGGGCGGTGGAGGACGTGTTGACCGGTCTGCGCGCCGGTGACGCGAGCACCCTGCGGGGGCGGACGGTTTAGGGACTGACCACCTCGTCGTCGTACCGTATCTGTCGTGACCGGCACCAACCCAGACGGCATCCCCGCAGACGGTATCGACCCCGACGACCTCGAGACGTGCCTGCGCGTCCTCGACCGGGCCGCGGCGCTCGGCGAGGACCACCCCGACTCGATCCGGGTGCAGCGGTCAGTGGGACACATGTTCAAGCTCCTCAAGAAGGCGCGGCGCGCCGAGGTGCGCCGCGCGCGCCAGGAGGCCGACAAGGCCGTCATCGAGGCCACGGCGACCGGCTCCCCCACGCGCATCGACGACGAGACCGCCGGCATCCGTCTGGTCTCCAACACGCCGGGCGCCGTCGCCGGCCACCTGCAGCGCGCGGTCGCCTGCTACGTGTGCAAGCAGCTCTACACCCAGGTCGACGCCTTCTACCACCAGTTGTGCCCGGCCTGCGCGGCGGTCAACCGCGCCAAGCGCGACCCGCACATGGACCTCACCGGCCGGCGGGCCCTGCTCACCGGCGGCCGCGCCAAGATCGGCATGTACATCGCGCTCATGCTGCTGCGCGCCGGCGCCGACGTCACCATCACCACCCGCTTCCCCCGCGACGCCGTGCGCCGCTTCGCGTCGATGGACGACTACACCGACTGGGCGGACCGCGTCCACGTGATCGGCGTGGACCTGCGCGACCCCGCCCAGGTGGTCGCGCTGGCCGACGAGGTGGCCGCCGCCGGGCCGCTCGACATCCTCATCAACAACGCCGCCCAGACGGTGCGCCGCTCCCCTGGCTCGTACTCGGGCCTGGTGGAGGGCGAGTCCGCGCCGATCACCGGCCGCGCCGCGGACATCCCCATGGTCACGATGGGCCGCACCTCCGAGCTGCACCCCGCCGCGCTCATGGGCGGCGAGTCGGCACTCATCGGCAGCGAGGAGGCCGAGCGCGAGGCCGACCACATCGCCACCCTGGCGCTGCAGGCCGGCTCGTCCTCGCTGGAGCGGATGGCCGCCGGGACCGCCATCGACGCCGGCGGGCTCCTGCCCGACGTGGTGGACCACAACAGCTGGGTGGCCACGGTCGAGCAGGTCGAGCCCATGGAGATGCTCGAGGTGCAGCTGTGCAACTCGGTCGCGCCGTTCATCCTGGTCTCGCGCCTGCGCCCGACGCTGGCGGCCTCGAAGGCGCGCCGCAAGTACGTCGTCAACGTCTCGGCCATGGAAGGCCAGTTCTCGCGACGCTACAAGGGCGCCGGGCACCCGCACACCAACATGGCCAAGGCGGGCCTCAACATGCTCACCCGCACCTCCGCGGAGGAGATGTTCACCGAGCACGGCATCCTCATGACCGCCGTGGACACGGGGTGGATCACCGACGAGCGCCCGCACGTGACCAAGGTCCGCCTCCACGAGGAGGGCTTCCACGCCCCGCTGGACCTGGTCGACGGCGCCGCGCGCGTGGTGGACCCGATCGTGCGCGGTGAGGCCGGCGAGGACCTCTACGGCTGCTTCCTCAAGGACTTCGAGCCGAGCCCGTGGTGACCGCCGACGCCGTCCACCTCATCCTGGCCGACCAGGTGCTGCCGACGCTGCGCGCCGTCGTGGCCGATCTCGGCGGCGACGGGCCCGGCACCCTCGTGCACACCCGCCCCACGCCGGAGGGCGCCGCGTGGCCCACGAACTCCGCGGCCGCGACCGTGCAGCATCTGTGCGGCGTGGCGGCCTCGTGGGGCGCGGCGTGCCTCGGTGGCG
>NZ_JAALDU010000284.1 GCF_014145015.1 Dietzia sp. E1
GCGGTCAACCTCGTGGCGCGTCCGCCGCGCGGTGAGGCGCTGCGGCCGGGGCTGGGTGCCGACCTCGCCGCGGCGCGACTGGAGATCCCCGGCGAGCTGCTCGAGGTCGGCCCCTAGGAACCGGCGCCGCCCCGGCCGTCAGGCGAGCGCGCGCAGCTCGACCTTGCGGATCTTGCCGGTCGCGGTGCGGGGGATCGAGTCCACCACCACGACGTCGCGCGGTCGGTGCGACGAGGGGAGCCGCTCGGCACCGAACTCCCTCACCGAGGCCTTGAGTTCGTCCACGCCCGGAGCGCCCTCGGAGGGCACGACCACCGCCACGACCAGCTCGCCCCACGTCGGGTCGGGGCGCCCGACGCAGGCCACCTCCGCGACATGCGGGTGGTCCATGAGGACGCGCTCGACGTGCAGTGACGAGACGTTCTCACCGCCGGACTTGACGATGTCCTTGACGCGGTCGGAGAACCACACCACGCCCTCGTCGTCGATGCGCCCCAGGTCGCCCGAGTGCAGGCGCCCGCCCACGAACGCCTCCGCGTTGGCCCGCGGGTTGTTCCAGTAGCCCTCCATGACGGTCGGACCGCGGTAGACGATCTCGCCGTCGGTGCCGGCCGGCAGCAGTTCGTCGGTGCCGGGTTCGGCGATCCGGTTCTCGGCGATCGGGGTGGGGTAGCCCCACGAGTCGGACTTGTCCGGGCCCAGCTCGGGCCACTGCATGACGGTGGCCGGCGTGCACTCGCTCATCCCCGAGGCCAGCACCATCCGCGCGTCGGGGAGCGCGGTCTCGAGGCGTCGGCGCATCTCCTCCGACATCGGGGCCATGGCGTAGAGGAGGAACCGGACCGAGGTCAGGTCGAGTCCCCGGTCGGTGCCGTCGGCGAGCGCCTCCAGCATGAGGGGCAGGCCCACGAGGTGCGTGGCGCGGACGCGGGCGACGGTGTCGGCGTACCCGACGGGGTCGAAGCCCGGCAGGAGGTGGACCGTCGCGCCCATGGTCACCGCGGACAGCAGGACGCCGTTGAGGCCGGCGGTGTGGAACAGGGGGAGCGGGCACACCGTGACGGACGGCTCCGCGCCCCAGTTCAGGCCGAACACCGCGCCGTTGCCCAGGGCGGCGACGGTCACCGCGAGGTGGGACGTGAGGACGCCCTTGGGGCGGGAGGTGGTCCCGGACGAGTAGAGGCACTGCACGACCTGGCGGTCCGCGATCACGGTATCCGGGTTGGAGTCGTCGTCGGCCAGCAGGTCGTCCCAGCCGATCAGCGTGGGTCCGTCGGGCGCGGCCTCGAGTCCGTCCGGGACCCCGCCGACGACGACGAGGGTCTCGACGCCGGGAATGGCGGCGGTCGCTCCGAGGACGAGCTCCACGAGTGAGCCGTGGACGACGACGATGCGCGTCCCCGAGTCGGTCAGGGCGTGTGCGATGTTCTCGAGCCCGGACAGCAGGTTGACGGGCAACGAGACCATCCCGGCCTTGGCGGTCCCGAAGTAGGTGGCGACGAACTCCCGGCAGTTCGTCGAGAGGATCGCGACGGGTTCGGACTCGCGGATGCCGTGCCCGACCAGCCCGTGGGCGAACCGGTTGGCGGCGGACTCGAGCTCGAGATACGTCCACGAACCGGTGTCGTCGGTGAGGGCGGTGCGGTGAGAGAACGTGGCGGCCGCACGGGTGGGGATGTCCCCCACGGAGCAGCGGCGGGCGAGGGCGTGATTGGTCGGGTCGATGCCGGTGGGGTCGAGTCGCACGATGTCTCCAGGGGCTCGGGGGAGGGGTGAGGGGAACGCGTGTCTGTGACACGTATCACCGTAGGCGCAGGCTCGCAGAGGCCCGGCGGGAAAGCAAACAATCACGCTTGCTTTTTTTGCGGCGGGGTGTCATCGTGATCACATGACGAACCCCGAGACCTCCGTCACAGAGGATCCGCACGCGGCCCTCGCCGCGCTCAACACCCGACTGGACGAGCTCGTCGAGTCCGCGGGCGCCGACGGCTGGAACAACGACACGCCGGCCGCGGGCTGGGACATCGGCACGCAGATCGCCCACCTGGCCTGGACCGACGAGGTCTCGGTCACCGCCATCCGCGACGCGGACGCCTTCCGGTCGGTCGTCGAGAAGGCCGAGGCCGACCCGACCGGGTTCGTCGACGTCGGCGCCGCCGAGATCGCGGCCACCGGCCGCGACGAGGTCCTCGCGCGCTGGCGCCGGGCCCGCGGTGAGCTCGCCGACGCTCTCGAGGCCGCGGACCCGGGGGAGAAGATCCCGTGGTTCGGGCCGCCGATGCGTCCCAAGTCGATGACCACCGCGCGGATCATGGAGACCTGGGCCCACGGGGTCGACGTGGCCGACGCGCTCGGCGTCCCGGTCGACTCCGACCCGGCGTTCGTGGGAGCCCTCCCGCACGTCGCCCGGCTGGGGTGGAAGACCCGCGCCTTCGCTTACATGATGAACGGCCTCGAGGCCCCCGCCTCCGAGGTGTACGTCGGGCTCACGCGGGCCGACGGCACCGTCGTCGAGTTCGGCCCCGCCGACGCCGAGCAGCGCGTCACCGGGCCGATCCTCGACTTCTGCCTGCTGGTCACCCAGCGCGTCCACCGCGAGGACACCGCCCTCGAGGCGGTCGGCGCGGACGCCGAGGAGTGGCTGCGCATCGCCCAGGCCTTCGCCGGCCTCCCCGGCGGCGGCCGCGAGAAGGGGGCGCGGGCATGACAGGGTCACTCACGCCTGCGCCCCTGCGCGTCGGCCCTGAGTCGACGGTGCCTCCGCTCCGCGTCGGCAACATGTCCGGGTTCTACGGCGACCGCATCTCCGCGATGCGCGAGATGCTCTCCGGCGGCGAGCTCGACGTCCTCACCGGCGACTACCTGGCCGAGTTGACCATGCTCATCCTGGGACGCGACCGGCTGAAGAGCGCCGAGCTCGGCTACGCCAAGACGTTCCTCCGCCAGCTCGAGGACTGCCTCGGGCTCGCGCTCGAGAAGAACGTCAAGATCGTCGCCAACGCGGGCGGCCTCAACCCGGCCGGACTGGCCGACGCCATCCGCGAGCTGGGTGCGCGCCTCGGACTGTCACCGGTCGTCGCGTACGTCGAGGGTGACGACCTCATGTCCAGGGTCTCCGAACTTGATATCCCGGCCGACGCCGGCGTCCCCGTCACCGCCAACGCCTACCTCGGAGCGTTCGGCATCGCGCGCTGCCTCGACGCGGGCGCGGACATCGTCGTCACCGGTCGCGTCACCGACGCCTCGGTCATCGTGGGGCCGGCCATCAGCCACTTCGGGTGGGGCCGCGACGACCTCGACGCGCTCGCCGGTGCCACGGCGGCGGGCCACGTCATCGAGTGCGGCACCCAGGCCACCGGAGGCAACTACGCCTTCTTCAACCGCGGCGAGATCGCCGACCCGGTGACCCCCGGGTTCCCGATCGCGGAGATCTCCGCCGACGGCACCTCGATCATCACCAAACACGCCGGCACGGGCGGCGCCGTCACCGTCGGCACCGTCACCTCGCAGCTGCTGTACGAGGTCACGGGTGCGCGCTACGGCGGTCCCGACGTCGTCACCCGCCTGGACACCGCCGTCGTGGAGCAGGAGCGTACCGACCGCGTCCGCATCTCCGGAGTCGTCGGCGAGCCCGCCCCGCCCTCCACAAAGGTGTCCGTGACGTGCCTCGGCGGGTTCCGCAACGAGGTCACGTTCCTGCTCACCGGCCTCGACATCGCCGACAAGGCCGCCCTGGTCGAGCGGCAGTTCCGCGCCGGCCTCGAGCGCCAACCCGCTCAGCTCGACTTCCGCCTGCACCGGACCGACCACCCCGACGCCGACACCCAGGCCGCCGCGACCGCCATGATGACCGTCGTCGCCTGGGACCCGGACGCCGACGTGGTGGGCCGGGCGTTCTCCGACGCCGCCGTCGCGATGACGCTGTCCAGCTACCCCGGGGCCACCCCGAGCGGACCGCCCGGCCGCGGCGGACCGTACGGCGTCTACATCCCCGCCTACCTCCCGCAGACCGAGGTGCCGCACGTCGCCGTGTTGCCCGACGGCACCCGCGTCGACATCGAGCCGCCGGCGCGGACTCAGGAGATGGGCGACGGTCACGCCTCCGACGGACTCGGCGCCGACGGGGCCCCGCTCGACGCCTATGTCCCGCCCTCCGGCCCCGTCCGCCGCCGCCCTCTCGGCGACGTCCTCGGCGCCCGCTCGGGTGACAAGGGCGGCACGGCCAACATCGGACTGTGGGCCGGTGACGAGGAGGCCTACCGCTGGATGCTGGCCACGCTCACCGTCGACGAGCTACGCCTCCTGCTGCCCGAGGCCGCCGACCTGCCGATCGAGCGCTACGAGTTGCCGCGCCTGCACGCGGTGAACTTCGTCATCGACGGACTCCTCGGCAAGGGCGTCGCCCACGGCTACCGCTGGGACCCGCAGGCCAAGGGCCTGGCCGAGTGGCTGCGCTCCCGACACGTCGACATCCCCGACTCCCTCACCGCCCCCGTGCCCACCACCGCCGATGCCGCCCGCGCGGCCGCCGAGGAGAACGCGTGACCATCCCGCGCAGTACCGCCCCCACCGTCCCACCCCATGTACCCGGGGACCCCTGGTACACCGACGAACGTCTCGCCCTGCGCGAGACCACGACCCGCTTCGCCGAGCGCGAGATCCTGCCGCACCAGGACGAGTGGGAGGCCGCCGGAGCGATCCCCCGCGACGTGCACCGCGCGGCCGGTGACCTCGGCCTGCTCGGCGTGTCGTTCCCCGAGGAGGTCGGCGGCGGCGGGGGAGACATGCGCGACTCCCTCATCGTGTGCGAGGCCCTCCACGAGGCGGGCGTGTCCGGCGGGGTCTTCGCCTCCCTCTTCACCTGCGGCATCGCCACCCCGCACCTCGCCCAGTCCGGGCGCCCCGACCAGATCGACCGGTGGGTCCGCCCCACGCTGGCCGGCGAGATGATCGGCTCCCTGGCCATCACCGAGCCCGGCGGGGGCTCGGACGTCGGACACCTGACCACCAGCGCCCGCCGGGACGGCGACCACTTCGTCGTCAACGGAGCCAAGACGTACATCACCTCCGGTACCCGCGCCGACTTCGTCGTCACCGCGGTCCGCACCGGCGGCGAGGACCTACCCGGTGCGTCCGGCGTCAGCCTCCTGGTGATCCCCACCGACACCCCGGGGTTCCACCGCTCGCCCCCGCTGGAAAAGCTGGGCTGGCGCGCCTCGGACACCGCGGAGTTGACCTTCACCGACTGCCGGGTGCCGGTCGAGAACCTCGTCGGCGAGGAGAACGACGGGTTCGCGCAGATCGCCATCGGCTTCGTGGGCGAGCGGATCGCGCTGGCCGCCCAGGGTTACTCGCACGCCCAACGCTGCCTCGACCTCACCCTGGCCTGGGTCCGCGAGCGCGAGACCTTCGGCCGCCCGCTGCTGTCGCGCCAGGCCGTGCAGAACACGGTCACCGAGATGGCCCGTCGCGTCGACGTGGCCCGCACCTACACGCACCGGTGCGCCGACCTCGCCGTCGCCGGGCACGACGCCATCGCCGAGGTCTGCTTCGCCAAGAACACCGCCGTCGAGTGCGCCGAATGGGTCGCCAACCAGGCAGTGCAGCTTTTCGGAGGGCTCGGCTTCATGGCCGAGTCCGAGGTGAGCCGCCAGTACCGCGACGTCCGACTCCTCGGCATCGGCGGCGGCACCACCGAGATCCTCACCACCCTCGCCGGACGACGTTTGGGGTACACGGCATGACCATCCTGCGGTCCACACTGGACACCACCAGCGCCGAGTTCGGCGCAGCGAGACAGGCCATGGAGGGCAAGCTGGACCAGCTCGCCACCGACCTCGAACCGGCGCTGGCCGGCGGCGGCGAGCGCAAGGTCGCCCGCCACCGCGAGCGCGGCAAATTCACCGCCCGCGAGCGGATCGACATGATCCTCGACCGCGAGTCGCCCTTCCTCGAACTGTGCGCGCTCGCCGCGTGGGGCTCGGACTTCCAGACCGGCGCCTCCGTGGTCGCCGGGATCGGGGTGGTCTCCGGTGTCGAGTGCCTGCTCATCGCCAACGACCCCACGGTCAAGGGCGGCACCTCCAACCCCTGGACCCTGCGCAAGATCCTGCGACTCAACGACGTCGCCATGAAGAACCGGCTCCCGGTCATCAGCCTCGTCGAGTCCGGCGGCGCCGACCTGCCCACGCAGAAGGAGGTCTTCGTCCCGGGCGGCGGCCTGTTCCGTGACCTCACCCGGCTGTCCAAGGCCGGCATCCCCACCATCGCCGTCGTGTACGGCAACTCCACCGCCGGCGGCGCGTACGTGCCCGGTATGAGCGATCACGTCGTCATGATCGAGGAGCGGTCCAAGGTCTTCCTGGCCGGCCCTCCGTTGGTCAAGGCCGCGACCGGGGAGATCGCCGACGAGGAGACTCTCGGTGGCGCCGACATGCACGCGCGGGTCTCCGGGCTGGCCGACCACCTCGCCGTCGACGAGTCCGACGCCGCGCGTATCACCCGCGGCATCGTCCGCCGCCTCAACTGGACCAAGGCCGGGCGCGCCCCGCGCGCGGACGTGATCGAACCGCTCTACGACGCCGACGAGCTCCTGGGGATCGTGCCCGACGACCTCAAGATCCCCTTCGACCCGCGCGAGATCATCGCCCGCATCGTGGACGGCTCGGACTTCGACGAGTTCAAGCCCCTCTACGGCGCGAGCCTGTGCACCGGGTGGGCCGAGATCCACGGCTACCCGATCGGCATCATCGCCAACGCCCGCGGCGTGCTCTTCAGCGAGGAGGCGCAGAAGGCCACACAGTTCATCGAACTGGCCAACCGCTACGACACCCCGCTGCTGTTCATGCACAACACCACGGGCTACATGGTCGGTTCGGAGTACGAGCGCGGCGGCATCATCAAGCACGGCGCCATGATGATCAACGCGGTCTCCAACTCCGAGGTCCCGCACCTGTCGCTCATCACGGCCGCGTCCTACGGCGCCGGCCACTACGGAATGTGCGGCCGCGCCTTCGACCCGCGGTTCCTCTACTCCTGGCCCAGCGCCAAGTCCGCGGTGATGGGCGGCCAGCAGCTCGCGGACGTCGTCACGTCGGTGGCGGCCGCCGCGTCGGCCGCCCGTGGAGAGGAGATGGACCCCGAGACCATCGAGGGGCTCAAGGCGGCGATCGCCGACCAGATCGAGAAGGAGTCGTTGCCGGCGTTCCTGTCCGGGATGCTCTACGACGACGGCGTCATCGACCCCCGAGACACCCGGACGGTGCTGGGCCTCAGCCTGTCCGCGATCCACTCCGGAGAGGTCGCCGGAACCGACCGCTTCGGCGTCTTCCGGATGTGAGGAACGAGACCATGAGCACCACACCCATCACGTCCGTCCTGGCGGCCAACCGCGGCGAGATCGCCCGGCGCGTCCACCACACCGCCCGCGCGCTCGGGATGAGCACCGTCGCCGTCTTCTCCGACGCCGACGCGGACGCGCCCCACACCCGCGAGGCCGACGCCGCCGTCCGCCTGCCGGGCAACACCCCGGGAGAGACCTACCTGCGCGGCGACCTGGTGATCGACGCCGCGAAGGCCGCCGGCGCCGACGCCGTCCACCCCGGGTACGGCTTCCTGTCCGAGAACGCCGGGTTCGCCCGCGCCGTCATCGACGCCGGCCTGACCTGGGTCGGCCCACCCGTCGCCGCCATCGAGGCGATGGGCTCGAAGATCGAGGCCAAGAAGATGATGGCCGGCGCGGGCGTGCCGATGCTCACCGACCTCGAACCCGCCGACGTCACCGTCGACATGCTCCCCGTTCTGATCAAGGCCTCCGCCGGTGGCGGTGGTCGTGGCATGCGCGTCGTCCGCACCCTCGACTCGCTGCAGGACGAGATCGCCGCCGCGCAGCGCGAGGCCGGGTCGGCCTTCGGCGACGACGCGGTGTTCTGCGAGCGCTACCTCGAGCGCGGCCGGCACATCGAGGTCCAGATCATGGCCGACGCCCACGGCACAGTCTGGGCGGTCGGGGAGCGCGAGTGTTCCATCCAGCGCCGACACCAGAAGGTCATCGAGGAGGCCCCCAGCCCGCTCGTCGATCGCACCCCCGGCATGCGGGAGAAGCTCTTCGAGGCGGCGCGCAGCGCCGCCGCCGCGATCGGGTACACCGGCGCCGGCACCGTGGAGTTCCTGGCCACCGACGACGGCGAGTTCTTCTTCCTCGAGATGAACACCCGCCTCCAGGTGGAGCACCCGGTCACCGAGGCCACCACCGGTCTGGACCTCGTCGCCCTCCAGTTCGACGTGGCCGCAGGCCTGCCGCTGCCGTCCGCCGAACCGCCGGCCGCCCACGGCTGGTCGCTCGAGGCGCGCTTGTACGCCGAGGACCCCGCGAACGACTACGCGCCCGGGTCGGGGACCCTGTGGGCGCTCGACGTTCCGGGCGTCTCCGCGCGGTTCTCCGGGCCGCACCGCCCGGGCATCCGCCTGGACAGCGGTGTCGAACCGGGCCCCGACGGCGCCCTGATCGGCGTGCACTACGACCCCATGCTGGCCAAGGTGATCTCCTACGGACGCACCCGCGCCGAGGCCTGTGCCTCCCTCGCCGGGGCACTGTCCCGCGCGAAGGTCCACGGCCTGACCACCAACCGCGCGCAGCTCGTCCGCGTACTGCGCCACCCCGAGTTCATCGCCGGCAACCTCTCGACCGCGTTCCTCGACGATCACGGCGCCGAGTCGCTGGCCGCCCCGCTCGCGGACCCCGAGGCGGTGCGGATCTCCGCCCTGGCCGCCGCGGTCGTCTCCGGCACCGCCGATCACCTCGCCGGACCGGTGGCTCGGGCCCAGCCCGGGTTCCGCAACGTCGGTCGCACCCTCCAGAAGCGCACGTTCCGGATCGGCGAGGACGAGCTCGAGGTGAGCTACCTCCGCGACCGCCCGGGCCCCCGTCCGGCCGGTGAGCTCGCCGACGTCGTCAGCATCGAGGACGTGTCCGCCGACTCCGCCGTCCTCGCGATCCGGGGGGTGCGCCGGGTGTTCACCGTGGCGCGCTACGAGACACCCGGCGCCGACACGGTCGTCGAGGTCGACTCGCCGCTCGGCCCCGTCTCGCTCGTCGAACCGCCGCGCTATACCGACCCGGCCGCCGAGGTCGCCGCGGGGTCCCTGCTCGCACCCATGCCGGGTTCGGTCATCCGGGTGGCCGTCTCCGTCGGGGACACCGTCACCGCGGGCCAGCCCCTGCTGTGGATGGAGGCCATGAAGATGGAACACACCATCGCGGCCGCCGTCGACGGCATCGTCACCGAGCTCCCCGTGGAGGTCGGCACCCAGGTCGAGTCGGGAACGGTCCTCGCCGTCGTCACCGAACCCGGCACCCACACCGACAGCACCGACCCCACCACCGGCCAGGAGTGACCGCGATGACCGACATCTCACAGATCCCCAACCCCGTGATCGACACCGACGAGCAGGCCCAGCTCCGCAAGGTCGCCTACGACCTGGGCTCGCGCTACGGGCTCGAGTACATGCGATCCAAGTCCGACGCGGGTGAGACCACAGACGAGCTGTGGACCGAGGCCGGGAAGCTCGGCCTGCTCGGCGTGAACCTGCCCGAGGAGTACGGCGGCGGCGGCGCCGGGATGACCGAGCTCGCGATCGTCGAGGAGGAGCTCTCCGCCGCCGGCGCCGGGCTGCTCATGATGGTGGTCTCCCCGGCCATCAACGGCACCATCATCTCGCGGTTCGGCACCGAGGAGCAGAAGAAGCGCTGGTTGCCCGGCATCGCGTCGGGCGAGACGATCACCTCGTTCGCGATCACCGAACCCGACGCCGGGTCCAACTCGCACGCCATCACCACGACCGCCCGTCGCGACGGCTCCGACTTCCTCATCTCCGGTCAGAAGACGTACATCTCCGGCGTCGACCAGGCCGACGCGATCCTCGTCGTGGCGCGCCTCGAGGGCTCCACCTCCGGTCGGCTCGAACCGGCCTTGTTCATGGTGCCCACCGACGCGCCCGGCCTCGAGCGGACGCACATCCCCACCGAGGTCCGCACGCCCGAGCGGCAGTTCCAGCTGTACTTCGACGACGTCCGCGTGCCCGCCGAGGCGCTCATCGGCGACGGCGACACCGCCCTGCTCATGCTGTTCGCCGGCCTCAACCCCGAGCGCATCATGGCCTCCGGGATGGCGTGCGGTACCGCGCGCTTCGCCCTGGACCGGGCCGCGAAGTACGCCAACGAGCGCGCCGTGTGGAAGACCCCCATCGGCGCGCACCAGGGTGTCGCCCATCCTCTCGCGCAGTGCAAGATCGAGCTGGAACTCGCGCGGCTGATGATGCGCAAGGCCGCCGCCCTGGTCGACGCCGGCCGCGACGACCTCGCCGGGGAGGCCGCGAACATGGCCAAGTACGCCTCCGGAGAGGTCTCGGCCCGCTCGGTCGACCAGGCCATCCAGACCCTCGGCGGCAACGGACTGTCGGTCGAGTACGGCCTGGCGGGGATGCTCGCCGCGTCCCGGCTGCCCCGGATCGCGCCCGTCAGCCGGGAGATGATCCTCAACTACGTCGCCCAGCATTCGCTCGGGCTGCCGAAGAGCTACTGAGGGGCGTGACATGAGTGACCAGGCGAGGAGTGATCGGGCCATGAGTGATCAGGCCGGGGCCGGTCGGTCCCTGGTGCGCTACGAGGTCTCCGGCGGTGCCGCCCGCCTCACCCTCGACTCGCAGCACAACCGGAACGCCATCTCCACGGCTCTCGTCGAGCAACTTCATGCCGCGCTCGATCGCGCGGCCGGCGAGGACGCCGCCCGGGTGGTGGTGCTCGGGCACGCGGGCGGCACGTTCTGCGCCGGGGCGGACCTCTCGGAGGCCTCGGCCGCGGGTTCGGAGAGCACTCCGGAGGAGCAGGCGGCCGAGCGGACCCGGATCTTCCTGGGCCTGCTGCGGGCGATCGTGTCCCATCCCAAACCGGTGATCGCGGCCGTCGACGGACACGTCCGTGCAGGCGGGATGGGACTGGTGGCGGCATGCGACTTCGCGCTGGCCGGCCCGGCCTCGACGTTCGCACTGACCGAGGTCCGCCTCGGTCTCGCCGCGGCCATGATCTCGGTACCGCTGGCCGCGCGCGTGAACTCGCGTGACCTCACCCGGGCACTGCTGACGGGCGAGAAGTTCGATGCCGCCCGTGCACGGGAGATCGGGCTGCTCTCCGAGGCCGTGGAGGACCTCGACCCCGCCGTCGACGAGCTCGTCGCGGCGTTCAGGCCCTGCTCACCACAAGGCCTCGCGGAGAACAAGGCCCTGCTCAGCGCACCATTGCTCGCCGAGTTGGACGCCCGGGGCGAGGACCTGGCGGGCGTCACGGCCCGCCTGTTCGGTACCTCCGAGGTCGCCGAGGGGATGACGGCGTTCCTGGAACGCAGACAGCCCTCCTGGGCAACGGAGTCAGAGTAGGTTGGGCTGTGACACTGGTCACGTGACCGGTGTCACGTCACCCTTTCTCGCTCATCACCCTTTTCATCCGAGGAGACACGAATGCGCACCAAGGCCGCCATCATCCGGGAGCCGAAGCAAGACGGCTGGGAGATCGTCGACGTCGACATCGACGATCCCAAGGCGGGAGAGGTCCAGGTCAAGTTGGCCGCATCGGGCCTCTGCCATTCGGACGAGCACCTGCTCACCGGCGACCTGCAGTTCGAGTCCTACCCGATCATGGGCGGTCACGAGGGGGCCGGCGTGATCACGAAGGTGGGGGAGGGGGTGATCGGACTCGAGGAGGGCGATCACGTCGTCCTGGCCTTCATCCCCGCCTGTGGGACCTGCCCGCCCTGCTCCGAGGGGCTGCAGAACCTCTGCGACAACGGCGCCGGCCTGCTCAGCGGGCGGGCGATCAGCGACGGCGGGTACCGGGTCCACACCGCGGACGGGGCCGACGTCGCCACCATGTGCGTCCTCGGCACCTTCGCGCCCCACGTCACGGTGCACCAGTCGTCGGTCATCAAGATCGAGAAGGACATCCCCCTCGACAAGGCGGCCCTGCTGGGTTGTGGCGTGTGCACGGGCTGGGGATCCGCCACGGAGATCGGCGGCGCCAAGGAGGGCGACATCGTCGTGGTCGTCGGCGTGGGCGGCATCGGCATCAACTCCGTGCAGGGCGCGGCGGCCGCGGGCGCCCGCGCGATCGTCGCGGTCGACCCGGTCGAGTTCAAGCGTGAGAAGGCCGTGGAGTTCGGCGCGACCCACACCTGCGCCTCGATGGACGAGGCGATGGGGCTGGTGGGGGAGATCAGCTGGGGCCGCATGGCCGACCTCGTCATCCTCACCATGGGCGTCGTCGAGGGCAAGGACCTGCTCCCGGGCCTGCTGCTCACGGGTAAGGGGCGGCGGTGCGTGGTGGTGGGGCTCGGCGACATGAACGCGGTCGACGCCCAGATCTCGATCCTCGACCTGGCGATGCAGCAGAAGACCCTGCAGGGGGCTATCTTCGGCGGCACCGGTCCGCGCAAGCAGATCCCACACCTGCTGCACCAGTACCGGGCGGGCAACCTCAAGCTCGACGAACTCATCACCAAGACCTACCGGCTCGAGGAGATCAACCAGGGCTACCAGGACATGCGTGACGGCAAGAACCTCCGCGGTGTGATCATCTACGACGAGCAGGACTGGTAA
>NZ_JAALDU010000285.1 GCF_014145015.1 Dietzia sp. E1
GTCGCGGCCGGGGGCGTCGGCGCCGCGCGGGGCGACGGGGCTGTCGGTGCCGCCGGTGGCGGCGGGGGTGTCGGTCATGGCGGGGGCCTTTCGGTGCGGGGCGTCAGGCGACGGCGGTGGGTCGGGGGACGACGGCGACGACGACGAGGTCAGCCCCAGCGCGACTGTCCGCCGTCGAGCGGGATGGTCGCGCCGGTCAGATACGAGGCCTCTGCCGAGCAGAGCCAGGCGACGGGTCGGCCGATGTCGGCGACGGGGTCCCCCACCCGGCCGGCGGGGATGCCGGCGATGAACTCGGCGGCCTCCTCCGGGTTGTTGTCCATCCACCAGTCGAGCCCGGGGCTGTGGGCGTGGGGCGCCACGTTGAGGGCGCGGATGCCGTCGGCGGCCCATTCGTACGCGGCGGCGCGGGTCAGGGCGCGGACGGCTTCCTTCACCGCGGCGTAGATGCCGTAGTTGGCGGCGTCCCAGCGCACGGCGGCGGAGGTGACGAGGTTGATGACGGTGCCGCCGCCGCGCTTGGCCATCTCGGGGCGGGCGAGCTTCATGAGGCTCAGCGTGACGCGGGGTCCGCCCTCGAAGGCGGTGCGGAAGTCGTCGTCCGGGTAGTCCGAGAGCGACAGGGGCATGGCCATGTTGGCGTTGTTGACGAGGATGTCGACGCCGCCGAGGCGTTCCACCGCGGTGGAGATGATGGTCTCGGGGGCGTCCTCGGCGGTGATGTCGGCGGCCAGGCATTCGGCGGTGCCGCCGGCGGAGCGGATCTCCTCGGCGACGCGCTCGAGCTTGTGCATCTTGCGGCCGACGAGCAGCACGGCGGCGCCGGACTCGGCGAGGCCGAGCGAGATGCCGCGGCCGACGCCCTGTCCGCCGCCGGTGACGATGGCGACCTTGCCGGCCAGGCGGGTCGAGGTGTCCTGGGCCGGGGTGTTCTGGCTCGCGGTGTTCTGGTTCGCGGTGTTCTGGTTCGCGGAGCTCTGCGGTGTGTCGGTCATGGGGTCCTCCGTGGGTGGTGCGGTGACGGGTGGGTGGCGCTCACGCGGTGACGATGGTGAGCAGGCCGGCGATCACCACGAGGACGATCACGGCCGAGCGGAACAGGTGGGTGGGCAGGCGCCGGGCGATCGCGATGCCCAGTTGGTTGGCCGTGACCCCCGCGACGACGCACGCCGCGAGCAGCGGCCACAGGCCGGGCAGGTCGATGCCCGTGCCCGACCACAGCAGCGCGAGCGAGACGATGCTCGTGATGACGAAGTAGCCGGCGAGGTCCGCGATGAAGCTCATCGGCGGGATCTTCGCGCGGCCCAGCAGCAGGACGACGGGTGGGCCGTTCAGCGAGGTGGTGGTGGAGAAGTACCCGCCGATCGCGCCGACCGCGGCGGTGATCGCCGCCGACGGCGGCCGGGCCCCGTGCCTGGTGGGCAGCGCCATGGCGAGTCCGCACAGGATGGTGACCGCGCCGGCGGCCGGCTTGAGGTGTTGATCCGGGAGCAGCGTGACGGTCTGCACGCCCAGCCAGGCCCCGGGCACGGACGCCGCACCCAGGACGGCGACGCGCCGCCAGTCGATGTGCTCGCGCAACTGCACGGTGACGCCCACGCGGGTGATGAGCGCGACGACCAGGTTGACCACCACCGTCTCCGCGAGGCCGATGCCCGCGGTGAGCATGAGCGGCGTGGCGATGAGCGAGGTGCCGAACCCGGTGGCGCCGCCGATCACCGAGGCGGCGGCCACGCACAGCGCGGCGATGACGATCAGGTCCACTCGTCACCGTCACGGCCGTCGGCTGCGCTGCCGGTCCGGGCGGTCTGCGCCGCCGTCACTTCTCGTCGGCGGGGGCCAGGTGGTTGTCGTTGAGCCGGAAGCTGGGCACGTCCTTGAGGTTGATCATGGCCTCGTAGGTGCGCTTGTAGCCGGTGCGGGTGATGACCCAGCGGCCGTCGACGCGGGCGTAGGCGTCGTCGTAGAAGGCGCTGCCGAAAATGAACGTGTCGTACTCGGGCACGATCACGCGGTCCTGCAGGTACCAGCGGCCCGTGGCGGTGTCGCCGTCGATCTCGATCTCGGGGTGGTGGGCCTGGTGCTCGGTGATGACGCCGTCGGTCATCTGCTGCTGCAGCCCGGCCACGACCTCGTCGCGGCCGGTGTAGCTCAGGCGCTTGCCGTAGGAGGCGGTGACCTCGGGGGCGAGGGTCTCGGCGAGCTCGTCCCACAGCCGGAGGTCGACGCAGCGCAGGTAGCGGTACTTGAGGACCTTGATGGCGTCGATGTCGTCGCGGCGGTCGGTGGTGGTCATGAGGGCCTTTCGCACGGGTGGGGGCGCACGGGTCGCGCGCTCTGCCCCAGACTGTAGTCAATTGTGTACAGTCCGGGAATGGAAACCGGGAAGAACGCCGCCACCGCCCGCCCGACCGGTCGCGACGAGGTCCGCTCGGCGGTCCTGCGCGAGGCCCGCCGACTGCTGTCGGAGCGCGGGCCGCACGTCCCGCTGCGCGACATCGCGGATGCCGCGCAGGTGAACCTCGGGCTCATCCACCGGCACATCGGTCGCAAGGACGCGCTGATCACGGCGGTGATGCAGGATGCGGTGCGGTTCGGCGCGGCGCGGCTCGAGAACCTCGACGACGCGGGAGAGGCCGTGCGCGGGATGCTGCTCGGCGCCTCGTCGCACCCGGAGATCAGTCGGCTGCTGGCGTGGTTGGCGCTGGACCGCGAGGCCGCGTTCCCGCCGATGCTCGACCCCTCGCAGCGGCCGGCCGCCGCGTTGCGCCGGATGACCTCTCCCGCGCCGGCCGGTGACGTCGAGCTGCTGCTGGTGTTCACTGCCGTCTACGGGTGGCCGGTGTTGCGCGGGGCCCTGCTCGACGCGCTCGACATCCCCGAGTCCGAGCGCGACGGCATCGACGAGCGTCTCGCCGACCTGCTGGCCAGGGTCGTCACCGGCGAGCGCTGATCCGGTCGGGCGCAGGCTCCTCTGCCCCCTGGTCGAGGCGGAACGGCGGGTACTGGTCGCGCAGGAGCAGGCTGTACGACGCCACGCGGTACACCCAGCGGTTCAGTCCCACGTTGAGTGCGAACAGACCCTGCGGGTAGCGGCCGGTGAACAGTAGGCCGATCGCGGCGATGAGCACGAGCAACCCGAGCAGCGTGAAGCTCCAGGAGACCCCGTCGCCGTTCCTCGAGGCCGTGGCGAGTGCGACCCCGCCGCCGGTGATGAGGGCGGTGATGAACAGGTGCGGGAGGACCAACAGCCACCACTTGACCAGCACCAGACCGCGCGACAGACGATCGGGGTAGACCACGTCGAGGTCGGCGGGATAGTCGGCCCGCCCCAGGGTGAACGGCGGGTAGCGGTCGGTGCCGAGCACGGCGTAGGCGTAGAAGCCGACCCTCCAGTGCCACCGCAGTGTGCCCTCGACGAAGGCGAACCACGATCGCGGGTACCGGCCCGTGAACAGGATCACCAGTCCTGCCGCCACGGTGACGATGCACGCCGCCGACCACAGGACCGCCAGGACGATGTAGTGCGGGATCGCGGCGATCCACTTGACCAGCCACAGGGCCCGGGAGACCCCGGGGTCCGGGTGGCCGGTCAGCCGCAGCGGATCGGGGCCGGCGGGCACGGTCGCGGGCTCCGCAGCTCTCGCCGGCCCGGCATCACCGCGGCGCCCGACGTCGCGTCCGAGCCCCGCGGCCCCGAACAGCACGAGCGGAACGCCCAGCACCAGCCCGACGAGCCCCGCGATGAGCGGGACGGTGGAATCGACCAGGCCGAACAGCTCGGTGTGCGCACCGACCTGCAGGTCGACCCACAGGGGGCGGCTGCCGTCCGCGTTCATCACGACCACGACCCAGTTCCCCGAACGCAGGCCCACGTCCAGCGTCTGCGGGGCGGCGCCGGTGGTGGAGTGCTGCCAGAACCGCTGTTCGACGGGAGGCGCGGGCGTGCGGGTTGCGGGAATCTCGCGGAGCGCGTCGTCGGGGTGGGGCTCAGTGCCCCAGATCGCCGGCCCGTCGTCGTAACCGTGGTCCCAGGGGTCGTCGCCGAGGACCGAGTGCGGCACGTCGCGGAGGTACTCGTCCACTGCGCTGGCGTCGGCGATCCCGAGGAAGATCCGTTGGTCCGGGACGACCGGGGTCGCACGGAGGCGGACGGTGATCAGGTCGTCGATCGCGAGCCCGCCGGGCTCGACCGTGCCCCCCTCCCCGAGGTCGACGGCTATCGGACTCGTCGTGATGGCGTTGCCGACCGCGCGGAACCGCTCGGTCTCGGTGAAGACGAACTGCCCGTCCCGCTGCGACTCCTGACCCACGATCAGCCCGGCGCCCGCAGCGGACAGCGCGAGCCCGATCACGGTGAGCATCACGCCGGCGATCATCATCACCCAGTTGAGCGGACGCGTGCCGGTCCTCGGCCCGGGCGGGAATGCCGTGCTCGCGGCGACTGACGGCGTCAAGGTCGGATCAGACGGGTGCGGTGGACTACCCATGACAGTTCCTTGGCTCTCAGAGGACGCGACCATGCCGGGGGGTACGGAGCCGCGTGCGGGATATCCATATAGTTATTTCGCCAGCACCGAGATATCGGTTTTGTTACATCCGCGCCCGCGCGGCGGCCTACCCGTCCGCGCTCGGTGTTCGGCGAGCGGAGCCTGTGTGGCTCGCCCCTCGGCCCGCATCCGCTCGGCCACCTAGGGTGGCGGAGTGATCCGTTCCCTCGCCGCTCGCCTCTTCGGGCGCTTCAGCCGCTGGACGCTGTCCACCCGCCCCGGCCCGGATCAGCCGACGATCCTCCTCGGCGCCCCACATACGTCCAACTGGGACTTCGTACTGATGCTCGGCATCGCATGGCGTCTGGGCATCGACGTGCACTGGCTGGGCAAGGCCAGCCTCTTCTCCGGTTGGCGCGGGCCGCTCATGCGAGCGCTCGGAGGAGTCCCTGTGGACCGCGGGAACCCCGCCCGGGTCGTCGAGGACATGGTCCGGCAGGTCCATGCCGGAGAAACGTTCTGCCTGGTCATCACGCCGGACGGGACGCGCAGCGGGCACTCGCACTGGAAGTCCGGCTTCTACCGGATCGCGCGGGAGACGGGCCTGCCTGTGACGCTCGGGTACGTCGACCGGGCCACCATGACGACCGGGCTGGGCCCCACGATCGAGCTGACAGGAGACGTCGCGGCGGACATGGACCGCATCCGCGCGTTCTACGCGGACAAGGGCGGCTTCCATCCGGACAGGCGCGTCGAACCGCGGCTCGCCGACGAGACCCGCAGGCGGGACGTGGAGCAGCCCGACCCCTGAGCGTCGTCGCGCACCGCGCGCCGTGCACCGCGTGCCGCGCGGCGCGTGCCGCGCGG
>NZ_JAALDU010000286.1 GCF_014145015.1 Dietzia sp. E1
CACCCACGAGATCAACCCGGTCCTGCCGATGGTCGACCGGATCGTCTACCTCGTCGACGGGCGCCACCGCATCGGCACTCCCGACGAGGTGTTCACCAGCGAGGTCATGTCCGAGCTGTACTCCTCCCCCGTCGAGGTGCTGCGCGTGCGCGGACAGATCATCGTGGTGGGCGACACCCAGCACCTGTGCACCGAACCGTGGACCACGGGACACCACCACGACCACACCGGGGACGGAGCGCACTGATGGACCGCCTGCTCGAGATCGCCGAGTCCCTCGCCGACACCGAGACCACCGCCTACCTGTTGCAGCAGGACTTCGTGATCTTCGGCCTCGCCGCGATCGCGTTGCTCGGCCTGCTCTCCGGCGCGATCGGGCCGTTCATCATCATGCGGCAGATGTCGTTCTCCGTCCACGGCGCCAGCGAGCTCGCCCTCACCGGCGCAGCCGCCGCGCTGCTGTTCGGGCTCAACCTCGGCCTGGGGGCCGTCGTGGGGTCGGTGATCGCGGCGCTGATGTTCGGGATCATGGGCTCGCGGGCCTCCCAACGCGACTCCTCGATCGGCGTCGTGCTGGCGTTCGGCCTCGGGCTCGCGGTGCTCTTTATCCACCTCTATCCCGGGCGGTCCGGCACCAGTTTCTCCCTGCTCACCGGGCAGATCGTCGGCGTCTCCGAGAACGGCCTCGTGCAGATGGCGGTGGTCGCGGCGATCATCTGCGTGGCGCTCATCGCGCTGTACCGGCCGCTGGTGTTCTCCTCCGCCGACCCCGAGGTGGCCGCGGCGCGCGGTGTGCCCGTGCGGGCGCTCAACATGATCTTCGCCGTGCTCGTGGGGCTCGCGGCCGCGCAGGCCGTGCAGGTGGTCGGCGCACTGCTGGTGCTCTCCCTGCTCATCACCCCCGCCGCGGCGGCGGCCGCCGTCACCTCCAGCCCCGGGAAGGCCATCGGGCTGACGATCCTCTTCGCCGAGATCGCCGCCGTGGGCGGGATGCTGCTCTCGCTCGCCCCCGGCGTGCCCGTCTCGGTGTTCGTCACCACCGTCTCGTTTGTCATCTACCTGGCATGTCGCGCGGTGGCGGCGGTCCGGCGCTGACCGCGCGGTACTAGCGTCTGAGCCGTGAACAGCGACCCCAGCGCTCATCCCGGTGGTGACCCCGCGGGCGCCAGCTCTCCGGTGACCGGCCCGGGCGCTCATCCCGATGGTGGCCCCGCGGGCGCCAGCTCTCCGGCGACCGGCCCGGGCGCTCATCCCGCCGCCGAACTCGCGGCCATCCACGCCGACTACCCCACACTGAGCTGGGAACGCGCCGAACGGGTAGACGAGGGCTGGGACCACGTGGTGGTGATCTGCCACGGTTGCCGCGGGGACGACGCCCTCGGGCACCGCGATCTGGTCTTCCGCTTCCCCCACGACGAGCAGGCGCTCACCCAGCTGCCCACCGAGATCGCGGTCCTGGAGCACCTCGCCGGGCGCGTCGAGGCGGCACTCCCCCGCTACTCGCACGTCCCCGTCCACGGGCGGTTCGCCGGCTATCCGCTGGTGCGCGGTCAACGCCTCACCGCGCAGCTGCTGCACAACCTGCCCCATCCGGAGAAGACGGTCGTCGCCGGCCAGCTGGGCGCACTCCTGTCCTCGCTGCACATCCAGGACGTCTCGGGGCCACCGCTCGACCGGGTCCCGTACTCCTACCAGCCCGAGAATCTGGACTTCGTGCGCGGCATCGTGGCCCACGACCTGCCGTCGGTGTTCACGCCGGACGAGATGCGGACCGCCCACGAGATCTGCGACGAGGTCGGCGCGTTGCAGTCCACGCTGCTGCCCCGGGTGTTCCTCCACAACGACATCTACTCCCGCCACCTGTACTGGGACCCGGACCCCGCCCCCGGGCGTCTGGGGCTCATCGACTTCACCGACATGTGCCTGGGAGACCCGGCCGTGGACTTCGCCGAACTGTACGAATACGGCCCACGCTTCGTCGAGGACGTCCTGGCCCGGTACGTCGGCCGGGTCGACGACACTTTCCTCGACCGGGCGTGGACGTACCAGCGACTGGCCGCGCTCTACATGATCGCGGGCCACCTGTACTACGGGGTCGAGACGTGGGAGTACGCGCGCGCGGCGTTCGACCGCTGCCGGTCACCCCGCCGCCCGCGAGCCTGAGCTCAGACGGGGACCTGCGCCGCTCGCAGCCGCGCGTCGGCATGGCGTCTCGCTCTCGCCGCTGCCCGGCCCGAGCTCGCAGCCGCTCCCCGCGATGGCGTCTCGCTCCC
>NZ_JAALDU010000287.1 GCF_014145015.1 Dietzia sp. E1
ATCGGCGGAGCGCTGGTCGTGCGAACCGGCGATCCAGCCCGCGTCATCCCCGGGCTGGCCGCGCTCACCGGTGCGCGCGAGGTGCACATCAGCCGTGAGTCCACGCCCTACGGACGACGCCGGGACACACGGGTCCGGGCCGCGCTCGAGGCCGACGGCCGCCGGCTGGTCGAGACGGGGTCGCCGTACGCCGTCGGACCCGGTCGCGTTCTCAACGGCAGCGGCCGCCCGTACGCCCGGTGGCGGGCCTTCCTCGAGGACGACCTCGAGGACTACGGGCGGCAACGCGACCGCCCCGATCTGGACGCCACGAGCCGTCTGTCCGCTCCGCTGAAGTACGGAGAGATCCACCCGCGCACGATCCTCGCCGACCTCGGGGCGCACCCCGCCGCCGACGGCGAGGGGGCCCGCCGCTTCGTCACCGAACTCGCGTGGAGGGAGTTCTACGCCAACGTCCTGTGGCACCAGCCCCGGTCCGCGTGGAGGGACCTGCGTGACGCCTTCGCCGGGATGCCCTACGACCGGGGCCCCGAGGTGGACGACCTCGTCGAGGCCTGGCGACGGGGCCGGACGGGATTCCCGTTCGTCGACGCGGGCATGCGTCAGCTCCTCGCGCAGGGGTGGATGCACAACCGCGTCCGGATGGTCACCGCGAGTTTCCTGGTCAAGGACCTGCACGTGTGGTGGCCGGTCGGTGCCCGGCACTTCCTCGACCACCTGCTCGACGGCGACCTCGCCTCCAACAACCACGGATGGCAGTGGGTGGCCGGAACCGGGACGGACGCCTCACCGTTCTTCCGGATCTTCAACCCGGTCACCCAGGGGCAGCGCTTCGACCCGGACGGGGACTACGTCCGCCGGTGGGTCCCTGAGTTGCGGCATCTTCCCGGGGCGGCCGTGCACGAGCCCTGGCGGTGGCCCGACGGGCACGATCACGGGTACCCCGAGCGGATCGTCGACCACGCCGAGGAGCGGCTCGAGGCGCTGCGCCGGTACGACCTCGTCCGGGACCGCTCCCGCTGAGCGGGCGGGGGTCAGTCGTCCGCGAGCCGGAACTCGAAGAACCGGTCGATCCCCAACTCGGCCGCAGCGGAAGTGCCGTCCGACTCGATGTAGCCGACGTACTCGGCGTAGGCCCGCCACTGGCCCTCCAGCTGCGCCACCTTCCCCGGGTAGCGGTCGGCCAGGTCGACCAGTTCGCGGGGGTCCTCCGCGAGGTTGAACAGCTGCCATCGGTCGCCCTGGCCGTACGGGGGCGCCATCCACAGCAGTTTCCAGTCGCCGCACAGCACCGACCGGCACTCGAGCATCTCGAAGCACAGTGCGTCCAGCCCACCGCGGACCGGCTGCAGGGTCTGACCGGTGAGCATCGGCGCGAGGCTCCGTCCGTACAGCGGTGGTACCGGTCTGCCGTCGATCTCCGTGGGTCGGCGGACCCCGGCCAGGTCGAGCATGGTCGGCAGGATGTCGGCCACGTGCAGCAGTTCGTCGGTCACCACGCCTTCCCGGGTCACCGGACCTCCGGCCACGATGAGCGGCGTCTGGGTGCCGCCCTCGTAGGTGGTGGTCTTGAAGTACGACAGCGGGGTGTCGGCGACCTCCGCCCATGCCCCGCCGATCGAGACGAACGACCCTATCCGGCCCATGTTGGCCACACTGTTGTCGAATTCGGCCTCGATCGTCTCGACGGTGTTGGGCTGGTAGAACTCCGGCTGCTTGGGGTTGGCGCCGTTGTCCGAGAGGAAGAACACGACGGTGTCCTCGCGCTTCCCGAGCTGGTCCAGCTCGTCGAGCAGGCGCCCGAGCTCGTGATCCATCCGCTCGATCATCGCCGCGTAGATCTCCATCTTCCGGGCCTCGCGCTGCCGGTCGTGCTCCGACAGGTTCTCCCAAGTGGGGAACAGGCCGCTTCCCGGATTGACCTCGAGGTCGGAGGAGATCAGGCCGATCTCTTTCATCCGCTCCATGCGCTCGTGCTTGATCGCCTCGTAGCCGGCGTCGTAATGACCGGCGTACCGCTGCAGATCGGAATCGGGGACCTGGAGTGGGTCGTGTGGGGCGGTGAAGGCGAGGTATCCGAGGAACGGACGGTCGTCGTCGTGCTCGCGCAGGTAGCCGATCATCCTGTCGACGAACGCGGTCGAGGTGTAGAAGTCCTCGGGTAGCTCGTCGGTGCAGAAGCGGTCGTCGTCCGCGTACATCGTCTGCTTGCCCTCGAACACGCTCAGCGGTCGTGCGTCGTGGAAGTGGCTGGCGCCGCCGCCGAGAAAGGCGAAGCTGCGATCGAAGCCACGCGCCGCCGGTCGGGTGCCCTCGGTGATGCCGACGTGCCACTTGCCGGCGAGATAGGTGCGATACCCCGCGTCACGCAGGAGCTCCGCCATCGTCGGCACCGAGTGGTTGAGGTATCCCTCGTAGCCCGGCTGCATGTACTGGTTGAGCGCGTGCAGCGGCTGCATCACGCCGAGGCCCGCCTGGTGGTTGTCGCAGCCGGAGAGCAGCATCGACCGCGTGGGGGCGCAGAGGGAACTGGTGTGGAATCCGCGGAACCGGGCGCCGGACTCCGCGAGACGCTGGAGGTGGGGTGTGGCGATCTCGCCGCCGAAGGGCTGGCAGTCGGAGTACCCCATGTCGTCGACGACCACGATGAGGAAATTCGGACGGGAAGCGGTAGCGGTGGTCATGCCGCCATCCTGTCGGCTCACGCCGGCACCCGCGTGGGAATCCCCGCCCCGATCGGCGCTCGGTCGTGCCGCGGCGGAGGGTCCGACCGCGCAGTGGGGCGGACAATGCCTAGGCTGTGCGCATGAGCTCCGGAACCGACATGCCTCGCCCAGGACACGCGGCCACCGGCCGCGAGGCCGACATCAAGCCCCGAAGCCGCGATGTCACCGACGGGCTCGAGAAGACCGCCGCCCGCGGGATGCTCCGCGCGGTGGGTATGGGCGACGACGACTGGGTCAAGCCGCAGATCGGTGTGGCCTCCTCGTGGAACGAGATCACGCCGTGCAACCTCTCGCTCGACCGGCTGGCCAAGGCCGTCAAGGAGGGGACCCACGCCGGAGGCGGTTACCCGCTGGAGTTCGGCACCATCTCGGTGTCCGACGGCATCTCGATGGGCCACGAGGGGATGCACTTCTCGCTGGTCTCGCGTGAGGTGATCGCCGACAGCGTCGAGACCGTCATGAGCGCCGAGCGGCTCGACGGCTCGGTGCTGCTCGCCGGCTGCGACAAGTCCCTGCCCGGCATGCTCATGGCCGCGGCGCGGCTGGATCTGGCGAGCGTGTTCCTCTACGCCGGCTCCACCCTGCCCGGCTTCGCCAAGCTCTCCGACGGAACGGAGAAGCAGGTCACCATCATCGACGCCTTCGAGGCCGTCGGAGCGTGCTCGCGCGGTCTCATGAGCCGGGAGGACGTCGACACGATCGAGCGGTCCATCTGCCCGGGCGAGGGCGCGTGCGGCGGCATGTACACCGCCAACACGATGGCGAGCGCCGCCGAGGCGCTGGGCATGTCCCTGCCGGGCAGCGCGTCGCCGCCGGCCCCGGACCGTCGGCGCGACGACTACGCCAAGGCGAGTGGCGAGGCCGTGGTCGAGTTGCTGCGCAAGGGCATCACCGCGCGCGACATCATGACCAAGGAGGCGTTCGAGAACGCGATCGCCGTCGTCATGGCCTTCGGCGGGTCCACGAACGCGGTCCTGCACCTGCTCGCGATCGCCAGCGAGGCCGAGGTCGAACTCACCCTCGACGACTTCGCCCGCATCGGCGCCAAGGTGCCGCACCTGGCCGACGTCAAGCCGTTCGGCGCCCACGTCATGACCGACGTGGACAAGATCGGCGGCGTCCCCGTGGTGATGCGTGCGCTGCTCGACGCCGGGTTGCTCCACGGCGACTGCCTCACCGTCACCGGCCGCACCGTGGCCGAGAACCTCGCCGGCATCGCCCCGCCGGACCCGGATGGCAAGGTGCTCCGCGCGATGTCCGAGCCGATCCACCCGACCGGCGGCATCACGATCCTGCGCGGGTCGCTCGCTCCCGAGGGCGCGGTGGTCAAGTCCGCCGGCTTCGACTCGGACGTCTTCGAGGGCACCGCCCGAGTCTTCGAGCGAGAGCGCGCGGCCATGGACGCCCTCGAGGACGGGACCATCACGGCGGGCGATGTCGTCGTGATCCGCTACGAGGGCCCCAAGGGCGGGCCGGGCATGCGTGAGATGCTCGCCATCACCGGTGCGATCAAGGGCGCGGGCCTGGGCAAGGACGTCCTGCTCATGACCGACGGGCGCTTCTCGGGTGGCACCACCGGGCTGTGCGTCGGCCACATCGCCCCGGAGGCCGTGGACGGTGGGCCGATCGCGTTCGTGAGGGACGGCGACCGGATCCGACTGGACGTCTCGCAGGGGACCCTCGAGTTGCTGGTGGACGAGTCCGAACTGCGGTCCCGGCGCGAGGGGTGGGAGCCCCTGCCGCCGCGCTACACCCGCGGCGTCCTCGCCAAGTACTCGAAGTTGGTGCAGTCCGCCTCGACGGGCGCCATCTGCCGCTGAGGCGGGCCGCCCGGCGTGCCTCACCGCCCGGTGAGGTGGCGTCGGTCAGCCCCGCCTGGCCATGGAGAGCATCCCGGCCAGGGTGAGGCCGGCCTTGTTGCCGCCATCGCAGAGGATGTCGGTGCCGGTGAGGTACCCGGGCTTCTCGGACGCACAGAAGGAGAGGAGTTCGGCGATCTCCTCCGGTGTACCGAACCGCTTGAGTGCGGCCAGGCCGACCATGCGCTCCGATCCGCTCTTCTTCTCTAGACGCCCCATCTCGGTGTCGAAGCTGCCGGGGGAGACCGAGAGGACCCGGGCGTCCTTCTCGCCGAACGCGGCCGCCATGTACTCGGAATACCAGATGACGAACGCCTTGCTCAGTGAGTAGGCGGCGCCCGGAGCGCCCCGGCCCGGCGCCAGGGTCGCGATCCGGGTCAGGGCCGAGCCCATACGCTCCGGGTCGGTCGTCGCCCAGCGGAACGCGGGCACGGGCCGCAGGAACGACGGCAACAGGTGCCCGGCGATCGAGGACACGTTGACCAGAGCCGAGCCGGGGGCCGCGACGGACAGCGCCGCCTCGGTGACGTGGACCGTCCCGAGGGCGTTGATCCGCACGATCTTCTCCGCGTCGCCCATCAGGGGACTCACGCCGGCCGTGTGTACCACCGCGCGGAGTCGGCCCGACGTCTGTGCACGGGCGAAGGCCGCGTCCACGGACCCGCGGTCGGTGATGTCGCAGACCGCGCCGTCCGCCTCGACCCCCAGGGCGGCCAGACGGTCCACCGCGTCGGCGAGCCTGGCGTCATCGAGATCCGCGAGGAGGATCCGGTGATCGCGGCCCAGGATCGCGGCGGTCGCCAGGCCCATCCCGCCGGTGCCGCCGGTGATGATCGCGCTCTGATCCACGCGGGAACTCCTGTCCGTGCTCGGGCGGGCGACGATCGCGACAGAACGCGAGGTGGCGTGGTCAGTCGAGGACGGTGCCGTCGTCGAGGTGGGAGAGCGAGCCGCCGTCAGGGCGCTCCCCGGTGGCGAGGTAGACGATGCGGTTGGCGATGCTCACGGTGTGGTCGGCGAAACGCTCGTAGTACCGCGCCAGCAACGCCAGGTCGACCGCGCTGACCGACCCGTGCGGCCAGTCCTCCGACGAGATCTCCTTCATGAGGTCGGCGTGGAGTTGGTCCACGGCGTCGTCGTCGTCGTCGAGAGTCCGCGCCTTGTCGGCGTCGTGGTCGCTGAGCAGGGTCGTGAGCTGTCGGGCCATCACGCCGTCGCGGCGGGCCATCTCGCGGATGAGGGGGACGACGGGCTCGGGAACGACCGGGTGCGGATGCCGACGTCGGGCCACTCGTGCGATGTGGCCGGCGAGCGCGGACATCCGTGTGAAGTGTTCGACGATGTAGATGCCCGAGACCACCTGGCGGAGGTCACCGGCGACAGGCGCCTCGAGTAGGAGGAGCTCGAAGGCGTGCTGCTCGCTCACCTCACGGAGGTCCTCCAGTTCGGCGGCGCCGTCGATCACCTCTGTGGCGGCGACCTCGTCAGCGTCGAGCAGGGCGGCGGTGGCGCGCTCGAGCAACCGGGTGTTCGTCTCACAGAAGCGGATCAGCTGGTCCTCGAACTCGTCGAGCTTGGATCGGAAAACAGTACGCATGACACGACTGTAGTTGCGCGGTCGGGGCTCCGGCTCTCCGTTCTCCCAGTGTTCACCGCGCCGCCCTCCGGAAAGGGGGAGCCCGCCCGGGAATAGTTAGACAGAACTGTCTGTTCTCTCTACCGTGGGGCCAGACGACGAGACGACGCCCCGGGAAAGGAACACCCCCCAATGACCCTCTTCCTCTACGAGATCACCCCCTCGGCGGAGCAGCAGACCGACCCCTCCGCGCTGATCGATTCCATCGCCTCGACCCTCGCGGGCTCCGGCGCCGAGGTCATCGAGACCCAGGTGACCAAGGGCGCCTCCCGCGTCTTCACCATCATCGAGCTCCCCGACGACGAGAACGGTGCCTGCGCCGTCGAGGCACCCGCCCTGGACGCGTCCGCGATCGGTGCGGCCGAGGTCACCGAGCCCGCGCAGGTGCGTCTCGTGGGCACCGACCTCGAGACCATCAAGGCGGCCCGCCCCGAGGCCGGCTACCTGGTCGAGTGGGACATCCCCGCCGAGATCGACATGGACACCTACCTCACGCGCAAGAAGGAGAAGTCCCCGAAGTACGCGGAGATCCCCGAGGTCTCCTTCCTGCGCACCTACGTCCGTGAGGACACGGACAAGTGCCTGTGCTTCTACAACGCCCCGGACACCGACGCCGTCGTCCGCGCGCGTGAGATCGTGTCCACCCCCATCTCGCGTCTGCACGAGCTGGCATGAGCGACTCCGCGACCGACACCATCACCCACGACCTCGGGGCCTCCAGGGCCCGGCTCGCCGCCGGTGAGTTCGGCAGTGTCGACGTGGCGGGTCTCGTCGCGGTGATCGACTCCGTCGCCGCACGCGCCTCCGCGCTGGACCGGAACGAGGCGGATCTGCGTCAGGACATCGCCGCACTCGCCGACCTCGGCCTCTTCGACGTGGACCGCACGCCGGTGTCCGCCGCCGCCGCGGTCATCGAGGCGGTGGCCACGGAGAGCCTGGCCGTCGCGTTCGCAGCGTGGGCGCAGCGGATGACCGCCGCCTACCTGCGGCACTCGGCCGACCGCTCGGACGCGGCGGCCCGGACCTACCGGGCCGTCGCGGACGGCGGCCGCCCCGGCGTCACCGGGATGGCCGCTGCCCAGCGGCAGGTCGTCGGCCTCGGCAACGTCCCGATCTCCGCGACGAAGCTCGACGGGGGATACCGGATCGACGGGCCGATCGCGTGGGCGTCCAACGTCTACCCGGACAGCACGATCGTTCTCGCGGCCAACACCGAGGACGGGCGCAGCCTGGTCGTCACCTTCGACGCCTCCGCGCCCGGCGTGGAGATCCGCAATGCTCCGGACCTCCTCGCACTCAACGCGACCGCCTCCACGATGATCGGTCTGGACGGCGTGATCGTCCCGGACGAGCAGGTGCTCGGCGAGGATCTCGCCGACTTCCTCTCCGGCGTGCGCCCTCAGTTCCTGGTGCTCCAGGCCGCGTTCTGCTCGGGCGTCGCCGCCCGGTCTCTGACCGAGGCCGAGGGACGGCTCGAGGGACTCGGTGCCTTCTACTCGGACGAGCACGCCGACCTCGCTGCTCGTCATGCGCATATGCACTCCGAACTGCATCGCCTCGGTGCGGCGCCGCATGAGGCGTCGCTGAAGGATCTCCTGCTCCTGCGACTCGACGGTGCCGAGATCGCGCCGGCGGCGACCCGGCTCGAGGCCGTCCTCTGCGGGGGGATGGGGTACGCCCAGGCGGCCCCGGCGAACCGTCGCATGAGAGAGGCGGCGTTCCTTCCCGTGCAGTCGCCCTCCCAGTCCCAGCTGCGGTGGGAGCTCGACAGGCTCGGGGTCGCGCCGTGACGGCCGGAGTGCTCGAGAAGCCGGTGGCCGTCAGCGTCACGGGCCTCCAGCACCGGTTGCCCGGTGGTCGGCCGCTGTTCACCGACCTCGATCTACAGGTCCGGTCCGGCGAATCGCTCGTCCTCCTCGGCCCGTCCGGCGTCGGTAAGTCCACTCTCCTTCGGCTCCTGGCAGGGCTGGAGGAACCGGCCGGCGGCGAACTCCGTGTGGGGTCGGGCAGCACCGGCGGCGGTGGCCACTCCTATGCCGTGGTCTTCCAGAAGCCGCTGCTGTACCCGTGGCTCACGGTGCGGGAGAACGTGGCGCTGGGCGGCCGGTTCCGTGCCCTGCGAGGCCGCGTTGACGCCCGACACGTCGATGATCTCCTCGACCACTTCGGCATCACCGAGCTCGCCGACTCCCGCCCCGATCAGATCTCGGGCGGGCAGGCGCAGCGGGTCGCGGTCGTCCGTGCCGCGGCGACGCGCCCGGAGATCCTCCTCCTCGACGAGCCGTTCAGCGCTCTCGACCCGGTCACCCGGGCTGATTCGCAACGGTGGCTCGTCGGTGTGACGGCCGACCTCGGGGTCACCACGGTGATGGTGACGCATGACGTGGACGAGGCACTGGTCGTGGGCTCTCGTATCGCACTGCTCGGCTCCTCGGGCCGCGTGCAGCAGCAGTGGACGAACCCCTCCCACGGCACCACCGACTCGGATCCGACCCTGCGGGAGAGCATTCTCGCCGCCTACCGGACCGCCTGACCGCCGCGGCGATGTCTGATTCCCCCGGGGCCAGAGGCCCCCTCCTCGACCGACGCGCGCTGCTCCGGGCCGGAGGTGCCCTCGCCGTCGGGGCCGGTGCCCTCGGCGGTGCCGCCTCGCTCGGCTCGCTGGTCACGGCGGCGACGGCATCGCGGGGCGCGGCCACCGACGACCTCCGGATCGGCTACCTGCCGATCACCGACGCGGCCCCCCTGCTCGTGGCACACGGAGACGGCTACTTCGAGCGGCAGAAACTCCTCGTCGGTCGACCGGTGCTGTTCCGGTCCTGGTCGTCGCTCATGGAGGCGTTCCTCACCCGGCAGGTGGACCTCATCCACCTCCTCATGCCCTCGGCCGTCCAACTCCGGTATGTGATCGGCGCGGACGTCAAGGTGGTGAGCTGGAACCACACCGGCGGAGGGGCCATCACGGTCGCGCCGGACGTGACGGAGATCGGCCAACTCGCCGGCACCCAGGTGGCGATCCCCGGTTGGTGGTCGATCCACAACATCCTGCTGCAACGCGTGCTGCGCGCCCACGGTCTCACTCCCGTGGCGCGACGGGCCCCGAGCCGGTCGGACGGCACCGTCGAGCTCGTCGTCATGGGGCCGTCGGACATGATCCCGGCGCTCGCCACCGGCTCCATCTCGGCCTTCACCGTCGCCGACCCGTTCAACGCCGGTGCGGTCGCGCAGGGCGTCGGCTCGCTGCACATGCTGCTCGATCAGGTGTGGCGGGACCACGCCTGCTGCGTCACGGTCGTGCACCAGGAGCTCATCGACAACCGGCCGGACACCGTCCAGGCGCTGGTCGACGCCGCCGTCGCCGCGCAGCTCGGGATCACCGCGGATCGCTCCTCGGCCGCCGCGATCCTGTCCGGGAAGGGTTATCTGCCGCAGCCGCCCAAGGCGGTCGACGTGGCTATGACCGGCACCGTTCCCGACCCCGACGGCGGACCCGCGCGCAACCGGATCGACTTCCACCCGTATCCGTTCCCCAGTTTCACCGCCGAGCTGGTTCGGCAGATGCGGACGACGGTCGTCGACGGGGAGACCCGCTTCCTCGACGGCCTCGACCCCGCGGGCGTACACGGCGAACT
>NZ_JAALDU010000288.1 GCF_014145015.1 Dietzia sp. E1
CCCGCGCTCAGCGGCGGCGACGGCCGTGGCGATCATGGTGGGCCGGTTGCCTGCGTGGAAGCCGCACGCGACGTTGGCGGACGTCACCACGTCCAACAGTGCGGCGTCGTCGGGATCCGGCCCGGCGCCGGGTGCGAGCGACGCGGGCCACCGCGGCGTCCCCCGGCGGGCCTCGCCGAGGTCGCAGTTCAGATCGATCCTGCGCGCCTGTCCAACCACGCTTCCATCCTGCCCCAGGTTCGCCCCCGCCATCAGCTGCGGTCATGATGGAGGTCATGATCGTCATCCGCTGCGGCTCGGCCCCGGTCCCGACGGTTCTCGGTGAGCGCCCCCGCATCCAGGTCAGCGAGGTGCCGACCAAGGACGAGGTCAACCGTGCGTTGGCCGAGGTGGGCCCGGGGCGTCGACTGGTCCTCTGCGGCACCGACGCCGCATTGGCCGCGGTGCTCACCCGCCTGCTGCGGACCGAGAACCTCGACGCGGAGATCGCCTACGTCGCCGACGAGCCCACCCCCGCCACCCGCGCGTACGGGCTGCCGACAGGGTCGGAGGCGGCCAAGCTCGGCATCCGCGGCACGTCGCGTGAGGTGCCGCTCGTCCGCGACGAGACCGGGACCGCCCTCGTCGGTGAGGCCCTCGTTCGCGGCCCCGAGGGTGACCGACTCGTGGGCGAGGCCTACGCCGACGACACCGTGGTCTTCTCCGGCGAGACGCACACCCTCACCGTCCGGCCCACACCCGAGCTGCCCGGCGTCCGGGCCACCGCCGCCCGGCCCCGCAGGCTGCGTCGCCGTCAGTGGGTGGCGGCCCGGGCGGTGCAACTGGGCACCGAGGCCGGCCTGCTCACCCGTGACGGGGTCACCGGCCGGCGGGCCATCAAGAGGACGACCTTCTACCGTCATACCGAGCCATGGAGGCTCGTGTCGCCCTGAACGGCGGCATCTCCGGAGCGGGTCGGTCGGGCGAATCCGGCCACTCCTCCTTGAGCAGCTCCGGCGACACGGCCGGCGTCCGCACCGTGGGCGGCAGGGTGGCCAGCGCCGAGATCTTGCTCAGGCCCGCCACCTGCATCACGTCCACGAGGATCGACCGGATCTGCGCGAGCATCACCGTCTCGGTCATACCCGAGCCGATCACCAGCTCCCGCTTGGCCCGCGCCGACACCGCGCGCAGCTCCCGGAGCACCTTCGCGGCGCCGGGCGCGTCGGGGTCGGCGGCCACCCGCTGGGCGAGCAGCTCCACCGCGTCGGCGAGCGCGGCCAGCAGCGAACTGAGCGCGGGCGGGACGTCGACCTGATCGTCGACGGCCACGATCGCCCGCCGCGCCAGCACGCGGATGTTGCGGATGCCGTTGTCGAGCGGATTGAGGATGCGGGTCAGCTCCACCTCCTCCGGACGGCGCCGGCGGTAGAACGGCGAGATCCGCACCAACTCCTGGGCCCCCGCGAGCTGCTCCTCCACCGCGTTGATCGCCGGCTGGGTGTCCCGGGCGTCCTGGAGCGCCTCGCGGATGCGGTCGGAGTCGCGGCGGTCCAGCCCCTCGGCGACCTCCGCCAGGACCGACGAGGCCACGCCGAGCAGCGACGCCGCCTCGCGTCGAGCGCGCCGCAGCGGGTGCACGGGGATGAGCGACATCGCGACCAGCGCGACGACACCACCGACGGCGGCGTCCACCATCCGCTCGTAGCCGCCCGCCGAGCCCGGCGGCAGGATCGTCGCCACGAGGATCGCCGACGACGCCGCCTGCGTCCCCACGAGCGCGCCCCGGTCGAGGAACACCGCCGCCGACATCGCCAGCACCACGACCGCGGCGATCTGCCACGGGCCGGAGCCGATCTGCGCGATGAGCAGATCGCCCAGGCCGACGCCCACCACGACGCCGATCACCAGCTCGATGCCGCGGCGGACCCGCCGGCCCATCCCGGTGCCCAGCGCGATGGCGGCCGCGATGGGCGCGAAGAACGGCGCGGGGTGGCCCAGCAGGTCGAACGCGATGAACCAGGCGCTCCCGGCGGCCAGGCCGCACTGCAGGATCGGCAGGAACGCGTACGCCAGACGCCGGGTCCGCGTCCTCAGCGGAACCGGCAGCGCGGCGTAGACGCCCAGCGCGCGGGCGTCTAGACGATCACGCCAGGCCGAGAGGCGCGGCGGCGTGCGGGTCTGACTCATTGATCAAATCCAGGCAACGGACGTACTCGTCCTCCTCACCGATCGACTGCGCGGCGCGGGCCAGCGCCGCGACCGCGCGGAGGAATCCGCGGTTCGGCTCGTGGTCGTACGGCACCGGGCCGAAGCCCTTCCAGCCGTGGCGGCGCAGCTGGTCCAGCCCGCGGTGGTAGCCGGTGCGGGCGAAGGCGTACGCGGTCACCGCGTCGCCGGCGTCGAGTGCGCGCTCGGCGAGCTCGGCCCACGCGATCGACGCCGCCGGGTGGTCGGCCGCGACCGTGCGGGGGTCCTCGCCCGCGGCGAGGGCGTCCTCCGCCTCCGGATCGCCGGTCAGACGGGTGGGCGGGGGGCCGAGGAGATCTCCGAACTGGGTCATGTCGACCATTGTCCACGAATTGCCGGAGCCGCTCCCGGGGGAGGGGCGAACGGACCGTCCGGAATGCGGACACACCGCGTTTGCTATGGTGAGAGCCCTGCGGCGCCCCAGGACGGGCGCCGCGGCCGCGTTGCCGCAGGCCGCACGTACCGCCGCCGCGACGCGGGATCGATGGTCCGGTGTCGAGGCCCGGAGCGCGCGGAGACCCCTCCGCCGACGCCCCGCCTCCACCGAACGTCTCTGCCCGAGACGAACGAGAGGCCGGTGACGGCCGGAAGGAATGTAGTTGTCTAATCAACGAATCGCCATCTTCGGAGCCGGCCCCAGCGGCATCGCCGCCCTGCGGGCCTTCGAGTCCGCCCAGCGCGCGGGCGCCACGATCCCCGAGATCGTCTGCTACGAGAAGCAGGACGACTGGGGCGGCCAGTGGAACTACAGCTGGCGCAGCGGGATCGACAAGTACGGCGAGCCGGTGCACTCCTCGATGTACCGCAACCTGTGGTCGAACGGCCCCAAGGAGGCCCTGGAGTTCGCCGAGTACACCTTCGACGAGCACTTCGGCCGGCCGATCTCGTCCTACCCGCCGCGCGAGGTGCTGTGGGACTACATCGACGGCCGCGTGCGCCGGTCGAAGGTCAAGGACAAGGTGCAGTTCTCCACGACCGTGCGCTGGGTGGACTACGACCGCGACCAGGACAACTTCACCGTGACCGTGGAGAACCTCCGCTCGGGCCGCACCACCACCTCCGAGTTCGACCGCATCATCGTCGCGACCGGACACTTCAGCTTCCCCAACGTGCCCGAGTTCGAGGGCATCCACACTTTCCCCGGCTCGGTCCAGCACGCCCACGACTTCCGCGGCGCCGAGAACCTGGCGGACAAGAGGGTCCTGCTCGTCGGCGCCTCCTACTCCGCCGAGGACATCGGCGTGCAGGCGTTCAAGATGGGCGCCCGCTCGGTGACGATGTCCTACCGCACCCGGCCGATCGGCTACGACTGGCCGGACGGCATGGAGGAACTGCCGCTCATCGACCGCTTCGAGGGCAGCACGGTCCACTTCACCGGCGGCGAGACGCGGGAGTTCGACGCGGTGATCCTGTGCACCGGCTACCTGCACAAGTACCCGTTCCTGCCCGCCGACCTGGCGCTGCAGTCGCCGAACAACATCTACCCCGCCGGCCTGTACCGGGGCGTGGTGTGGCAGAAGAACCCGCGCGTGTACTACCTCGGGGCCCAGGACCAGTGGTTCACGTTCAACATGTTCGACGCGCAGGCCTGGTACGTGCGTGACCTCATCCTCGGGCGCACGCCGCTGCCGTCGGCGCAGGACCGCGCCGCGCACATGCGCGCCTGGCGCGACCGCTTCCAGAAGCTCGACGGCGACGCCGACGAGGTGCGCTTCCAGGCCGACTACATCCGCGACCTCATCGACGCGACCGACTACCCGGAGTTCGACCTCGACGAGGTCGTCCGGATCTTCCTCGCGTGGAAGGACGACAAGGCCGCCAACATCCTCACCTACCGCGACAAGCCGCACCGCTCGGTCATGACCGGCACGATGGCCGCCGAGCATCACACCCCGTGGCTGCGCGAGCTGGACGACTCGATGGCGCGGTACCTGTCGACCCCCGCACGCTCCGAGCTCGAGCAGATGGTCGAGGACGGCGCGCCCGCCGAGTCCACCACACGCTGACCGCCGGACCCCGGGGATGAACACTCGATGACGCCTCAGCGATAACCGGGGCGAGAGGGCGGCCGATCGGCCACCCTGGTCACATGACCGACTCTGCTGCCGATCCCTCCCGGTCCCGCGCGGGCCTCGGCCGGCGTTCCGTCCTGCGGGCGGGGGCGCTGGCCGGGGCGGCGGTCGGCGCCG
>NZ_JAALDU010000028.1 GCF_014145015.1 Dietzia sp. E1
GCCCGTCGGTCGCTCCCGCGGCGCGCGTGGCGGCGTCGGCCGCCGTCCGCGTGACGGAGCGGCACACGGCGACGATCCCGGTTGGCGTGACGGTGTCGGACAGACCGCGGATGGCGCGGTCGGTCACCACGGACACCGCGACTCCGGCGGCGCGTCCGGCGTCGACGAGGTCGGCGAACCGGTCGAGCGCCGCCTCGGTGCAGAAGAGTTCGATGGCGGCGCCGGTGGCGAGCGCGGCCTCGACGGAGTTGGCCCCCTCGGCGAGGAAGCGTCCGGCCTTGCGCCGGGGCGCCGAGCGGTGGAGCTTGGATGCGGAAACGACCCGCGGGGTCCGTTCGGTGAACGGATCCGCGGGTCGTCCCGTGCCCTCTGGGGGCGGAGTGTTCGTCAAGTCGCGGGTGTCAGGCAGCCGGCGCGTTGACGTCGGCCGGCAGGGCCTTGCGCGCGACCTCGACAAGCGCCGTGAAGGCGGCCGGGTCGGTGACGGCGAGGTCGGCGAGCACCTTGCGGTCCACCTCGACGCCGGCGAGCTTGAGGCCCTGGACGAAGCGGTTGTACGTCATGTCGTTGGCGCGGGCCGCGGCGTTGATCCGCGAGATCCACAGCTTCCGGAAGTCGCCCTTGCGCGCGCGACGGTCACGGTAGCTGTAGGTCATCGAGTGGAGCATCTGCTCCTTGGCCTTGCGGTACAGCCGCGAACGCTGCCCACGGTAGCCCTTGGTGGACTCGAGTACGGTCCGACGCTTCTTCTGGGCGTTGACTGCCCTCTTCACGCGTGCCACTGGTCAATCCTCACTGGTCTGGGGCGGTCGCCGACGGGCGACCGGGAGTTACTGAAGGTCGGAGGGGCTCAGAGCCCGAGGAGCCGCTTGATGCGGGGCACGTCGGCCGGGGCGACGTCCGTGCGGCCGTCGAGGCGACGGGTGCGCTTGGTGGGCTTCTTCTCCATGATGTGGCGGCGGTTGGCCTGCTGGCGCACCAGCTTGCCGGTTCCGGTCTTCCGGAAGCGCTTGGCGGTGCCCTTGTGGGTCTTCATCTTCGGCATGATCGGTCTTCCTCACATGGTTCGGCCCGGAATGCCCGGTGGGGCCTCGGGTGTGCGGACGGCGTGCGTCCGTGGTCTTGTCGGCGCGGAGGGCCTACTCGGACGCGGGGTCGGTGACCTTCGAGTCCTGCGCCTTGGCGCGGGTCTTGGCGCCGCGGTGGGGGGCCACGACCATGGTCATGTTGCGGCCGTCCTGCTTGGCGCTGGTCTCCACGTATCCGTACTCGGTGATGTCGTCGGCCAGGCGCTGCAGCAGCCGGAACCCGAGCTCGGGCCGGGACTGCTCACGGCCACGGAACATGATGGTGACCTTGACCTTCGAGCCCTTCTCGAGGAAACGGACGACGTTCCCCTTCTTGGTCTCGTAGTCATGCGTGTCGATCTTCGGCCGGAGCTTCTGCTCCTTGACGACGGTCTGCTGCTGGTTCTTCCGCGACTCGCGCTCTTTCTGCGCCGCCTCGTACTTGAACTTGCCGTAGTCCATGATCTTGCACACCGGCGGGCGTGCGTTGGGCGCGACCTCTACGAGGTCCAGATCGGCCTCCAGGGCCAGACGAAGTGCATCCTCGACGCGAACGATCCCCACCTGCTCGCCCCCGGGGCCGACGAGTCGGACTTCGGGGACACGGATTCGTTCGTTGATACGTGCTTCGGCGCTGATGGGCCCTCCTCGGTAGTTACGGTGCTGGCGTCCGCGACCACTCGCGTGGCCGCACAACCGCCCTCGAGGCGCCCCACGCCTCGCCGGCCGTGGCCGGCGAAGCCGAGAAGGCCCCACGGCATGTCTACCGGGGGCCTCTCACTCCTCACCCGTCGACGAGTACACGTCCGCGATGACTCGCGGACCCCTCGTCGGGGTGGTGACCATCAAACTGCCTCGCGGCGTCGGATGGTGGGAGATCGGGCTCCTCTTGGACGACGGAACCCGCCTCGTAGCGGATTCCCACAGTCGCTGATGGACTCTACCAGTTCCGGCCGGTGCCCCCAAACCGGTGTCGGTGCACACGGCCCCGGGCGGTCCGTGGGACAGTAAACGGCATGACCACCGACCAGCCTTCATCCGCCGACCAGGCCACCGAGAACCTGCTCGGGGATCACCTCGATGCTCGCGAGGTCGAGATCGTCGATCTGGCGGACGTCTCCGCGCAGGAGATCATCTTCCGTTCCATCGTCGTCCTCATGAGTGCCGCGGCCGAGAAGCTGGGGCTGTCCGACGAGGACCCGACCTCGAGCCCGCGCCTGGACCTCGACGAGGCCCGCAAGCTCATCACCGCTCTCGCGGGCCTGGTGACCGGCTCGGCCGAACACCTCGGGCCGCAGGCTCGCGTCGTGCGTGACGGGCTGCAGGGCCTGCAGCGCGCGTTCCGCGAGGCCAGCGCGTACCCCGACGAGCCCGGCGAGGGGCCCGGCGAGAAGTTCACCGGCCCGGTCTACTGACCTCTCCCCCACGGCGGTCGGCGCCCGCGCGGTGCCGACCGCTCCCGTGGGTCACGCACCGTGCGCCCGGCGGCGGGTGATCAGCGCAGGGCGCGCGCCTTGCGAGCCGCCTTGGCGGCGGTCTTCTCGGCCGCGCTCGGGGCGGCCTTCTTCGTGCCCGCGCTCTTCGCTCCGGTCTTCTTAGCCCCGGACTTCGTCGCACCGGCCTTCGTCGACCCGCCCTTGCGCGCCCCGTTCTTCGCCGCCGCGGTCGAGGCGGAGGGTTTCTCTCCCGCGCCCGTTCCGTCGGCGCCCTGCCCCGTCGAGGTGTCCGCCGCGGGCAGGACTTCCGCGAGGAACCGTCCCGTGTGGCTCTCCGGGACGGTGGCGACCTGCTCGGGCGTCCCCTCGGCGACCACGGTCCCGCCGCCGGCACCGCCCTCCGGTCCCATGTCGATGACCCAGTCGGCGCTCTTGATGACGTCGAGATTGTGCTCGATGACGATGACGGTGTTGCCCTTGTCCACCAGGCCCTGGATCACCAGCAGGAGTTTGGTGATGTCCTCGAAGTGCAGACCGGTGGTGGGCTCGTCGAGGATGTACACCGTCCGTCCGCTGGAACGCTTCTGCAGCTCCGCCGCGAGCTTCACGCGCTGGGCCTCGCCGCCCGAGAGGGTGGGCGCGGGCTGGCCGAGCCTGACGTACCCGAGCCCGACCTCGGTGAGCGTCTTGAGGTAGCGGTGGATCGAGGTGATGGGCTCGAAGAACTCGCAGGCCTCCTCGATGGGCATGTCGAGCACCTCGGCGATGGTCTTGCCCTTGTAGTGCACCTCGAGCGTCTCGCGGTTGTACCGCGCGCCGTGGCACACCTCGCACGGCACGTAGACGTCCGGCAGGAAGTTCATCTCGATCTTGAGCGTGCCGTCACCCTGACAGGCCTCGCAGCGCCCGCCCTTGACGTTGAACGAGAACCGGCCCTGCTTGTAGCCGCGCACCTTGGCCTCGGTGGTCGCCGCGAACAGGGTGCGGATCTTGTCGAAGACGCCGGTGTAGGTCGCCGGGTTGGAGCGGGGGGTCCGGCCGATCGGCGACTGGTCCACCTGGACGAGCTTGTCGAAGTCCTCGACCCCGTCGATCCGGGAGTGCCGGCCAGGGACCTGACGCGCCCGGTTGAGCTGGTTGGCCAGCGTCGTGGCGAGGATGTCGTTGACGAGGGTGGACTTACCGGACCCGGACACCCCGGTGACAGCGCACAGCACGCCGGCGGGGAAGACGACGTCGACGTTCTTGAGATTGTTCTCCCGGGCGCCCCGGACGTGGAGCCGCTTGTCGGGGCTCGGCTCACGCCGCTTCTCGGGCACGGCGATCTTCCGTCGGCCGGCCAAGTAGTCGCCGGTGAGCGACTCCGTGTTGGCCAGCAACCCCTTGTAGTCGCCCGAGTGGACGACCCGTCCACCGTGCTCGCCGGCCAGCGGGCCGATGTCGACGATCCAGTCCGCGGACCGGATGGTGTCCTCGTCGTGCTCCACCACGAGCAGGGTGTTGCCCAGATCGCGGAGTCGGACGAGGGTGTCGATGAGGCGGCGGTTGTCGCGCTGGTGCAGACCGATCGACGGTTCGTCGAGCACGTACAGCACTCCCGCCAGGCCCGACCCGATCTGGGTGGCCAGGCGGATGCGCTGGGCCTCGCCACCGGACAGACTGCCGGCGACGCGGTCCAGGGAGAGGTAGTCGAGGCCCACGTCGAGGAGGAATCCCATCCGGGCCTGGATCTCCTTGAGGACCCTGCCGGCGATCATCGCCTGCCGGGAGTCCAGTTCCAGCCCGTCGAGGAAGGCCGCGCAGTCCTCGACCGACATACGGCTGATGTCCGCGATCGAGCGCTCCTCGCCGCCGGGGCCCGCGAGGGTGACGGCGAGGATCTCGGGCTTGAGGCGCGTGCCGTCGCAGCCCGGGCAGGGCACCTCGCGCATGTAGCCCTGGTAACGCTCTTTCTGCGATTCGGACTCGGTCTGCTCGAGGCGGCGCTTGAGGAACGACATGACGCCCTCGAACTTGGCGTCGTAGGTGCGGGTCCGTCCGAACCTGTTGCGGTACTGGACCCGGACCTTGGTCGGGGCCCCTCCCAACACGGCCTTGCGCACCTTCGCGGGCAGGTCTTGCCACGGCGTCCGCAGGTCGAAGCCCATGTCGCTGGCCAGGCCGGTGAGGAGCTGCTGGAAGTAATCCGCGCTCTGGCCGCCCGACCAGGGCGCGATCGCACCGTCGGCCAGGGACCGCTCGGGATCGGGGACCACGAGGTCGGGGTCCACCTCGAGATGCGCCCCGAGGCCGTCACACACCGGGCAGGCGCCGTACGGGTTGTTGAACGAGAACGCGCGCGGCTCCATGTCGTCCAACGCGATGGGGTGCCCGTTCGGACACGCCATGTGCTCCGAGAACCGGCGGTGGCGGGCGGGATCCGACTCGTCGCGGTCCACGTACTCGATGACGATCACGCCGTCGGCCAGGCCGAGGGCGGTCTCGACCGAGTCGGTCAGCCGCTGGCGCGAGGACGGCTTGGTCGCCAACCGGTCGACCACCACCTCGATGTCGTGCTTCTCCTGCTTCTTCAGCGTCGGGGGTTCGGACAGCGAGTGCAGGACACCGTCCACCCGCACGCGGCTGTAGCCGTCCGCGGCGAGCTGCGCGAAGAGGTCGACGAACTCCCCCTTCCGCGTCCGCACGACGGGCGCGAGCACCTGGAACCGCGCCCCTTCCTCGCCCTCGAGGATCTGGTCGACGATCTGCTGCGGGGTCTGGCGCGAGATCACCTCGCCACACGTCGGGCAGTGCGGTACCCCGGCGCGCGCGTAGAGCAGACGGAGATAGTCGTGGACCTCGGTGATGGTGCCGACGGTCGAGCGGGGATTGCGGTTGGTCGACTTCTGGTCGATCGACACCGCCGGCGAGAGCCCCTCGATGAAGTCGACGTCCGGCTTGTCCATCTGGCCGAGGAACATCCTGGCGTAGGAGGACAGCGACTCGACGTACCGACGCTGGCCCTCCGCGAAGATCGTGTCGAACGCCAGCGACGACTTGCCGGAGCCGGACAGCCCCGTGAAGACGATCAGCGAGTCGCGGGGCACGTCGATGTCCACGCCCTTGAGGTTGTGCTCCCGTGCGCCGCGGACGACCAGACGGTCCACCATGGGTTCTCCTTCCGAGTGGGGAGCGCCGCCACCGATGCGTGACGGAAGCCGTACGCCGGGGCATGGCCGCCGTTCCCGCAGACGAAGGTACCAACGTGGTACGACACGCTTACGGCCACCGGCCGCGTCCGACGCCGGTAGCCTGCAGTTATGTCGAATCCCACCGAGTCCCTACCCGACAGCATCACCCTCACCGAGGGTTACTCCGGCCGCCTCTCCGGGCGCCTGACCGGCGAGCGCTGGACCGTGGGTCCCGCGCGGCTGAGCAAGATCTCCGTCGGCGAGATGGACAACAACGTCTACGTCATCGAGTCGACCGACACCGGCGCGGTCCTGCTCGTCGACGCCGCCAACGACGCGCCGCAGCTCGTCGAGCACCTGCGCGACCGCGCCCCCGGCGTCAAGGAGGTGCTGACCACCCACCTGCACGCCGACCACTGGATCGGCCTCGCCGAGACGGTCGAGGCGCTCGGCCTGACCACCATCGCCTCCCCCGGTGACGCCGCGGGCATCGACGTCCCCACGGATCGGCACGTCTCCCACGGGGACGAACTCGAGGTGGGCGACCTCCGGCTGGAGGTGATCGGCCTGCGCGGACACACGCCCGACGGCATCGCGCTGCTCCTGCGGACCGACGCGGGGACCCATCTGTTCTCGGGCGATTCGTTGTTCCCCGGCGGGCCGGGCAAGACCGGATCCCCCGAGGACTTCGCCACCCTGATGGACGACCTGGAGACCCGGGTCTTCGACGTCCTCGACGACGACGTGGTGGTCCACCCCGGACACGGGGACGACACGACGATCGGCGCCGAGCGTCCGCACCTGGCCGAGTGGCGCGACCGCGGCTGGTGACGGTCGGCCGACCCGCCCGTCGAGCGGCGACCCGCGATCGCGACCGGAAGCGCGCGACGCGAGTTCGCACTAGGTTCGGTGACGCACTCCCACCTATCCAGGAGGAACGATGATTCGACGACTCGCACGACCCATGCTCGCCACGGTGTTCGTCATCGACGGCGTTGAGACGCTCCGCAACCCCCAGGCCCACGTCGCCGATGCCGCGCCGCTCGTCGACAAGGCGGCACCGCTGGTGGAGAAGGGTGAGCAGGCCGTCCACGAGAAGGTGACCACGTCGGTGCCGCCGGTGCCCAAGGACACCGAGACGCTCGTCAAGGCGCTCGCCGGCGTGAAGATCGGCGCGGGCGCGCTGTTCGCGCTGGGCAAGGCCCCCCGCCTGTCGGCGCTGGCGCTCACCGCCGCCCACGCCCCCTCGGCGATCAGCCGGCACGCGTTCTGGATGGAGTCCGACCCGGCCGCGCGCAGCCGCAAGACCACGGGGCTGGCCACGGACGTCGCGCTCCTCGGTGCGCTCCTGCTCGCCTCCGTCGACACCGCCGGTCAGCCCGGCCTGGCGTGGC
>NZ_JAALDU010000289.1 GCF_014145015.1 Dietzia sp. E1
GCCTCCTCGGCGCGGGTCGCGGCGTCGGACAGGCCCCACACCGCGCCCACGGCGGAGTCCGGATCGGGCTCCGCGACGGCGGCGGCGAGACTGCGGCCCGGGATCCACTCGGTGACCACGATGCCGCCCGCGCGGCCGCGGATGACGTCGAGCACGCGCGCGAGGCCGTCGGAGTAGACGGACGTCAGGGCGACGGTCCGGTCGAGGACCCCGGTGGCCGAGCCCGGGGGCTGCTCGCCGGGAAGGGGGTCGACGAAGGTGAGGGCGACGAACCTGTCGAGGCGCCGGTCGCGGGCCTTCCAGAACGCCTGCCCGGAGACGCCGCCGCACGACTCGAGCAGCTCGTACCGGCCTCCGGAGACGAGGCCGCCGACGGTCAGACGAGGAGGAGTGGGGGAAGCGGACCCCACGGGGGTCCCGGTCTGATCGCCCACCCGCTGTCCTCCTCGCCTGGTGCGCCCGGCCTCCCGTCGGCCGCTCGTGACCCCTCGAGTGTACGTACCGCCCGCCCGGGGAATCGACTATCGCCTCAGACGCCCCACGAGGCCGCGGAGAACGGGGGTGATGGAGTCCAGTTCCGGCAGACGGGATCTCGACAGGACCAACCCGGTGACCGCGAGGGTGAGGACACCGGCGAGCGCCGCGCGGAGCACGTAGCCGATGCTGCCGACGGCGTCGGTGAGCGCGTCCATCGGCAGCACCGTGTCCACCGCGAGGGCCACCAGGGCGCCGGCGACCGAGGCGCCGAGCGTCCACGCGGCGGACCGGAGGGTTTCCCGGCCGCGCAACGACCCGAGCTTCGAGCGGAGCAGGACGTACCCGGCCACCGCGCCGACGACCCAGCCGATGCCGTTGGCCAGGGCGAGGCCGATCACCACGTGCGAGCGCTCGTCCGCGACCGCGGGGACGAGGAGCGAGAGGACGACCCGGACGACGGTGATCGCGAGGATCATCACCGTGGGCGTCCAGTAGTCCTCGCGGGCGTAGAAGACGCGCTGCTGCAGGAGCACGATCGCGTAGGGCACCAGGGTGAACGCGCCGGCGGCCACGGTGAGGCCGAGGACCCGGGCGCTGTCGGCGTCGAAGTTGCCGTAGCGGAACAGGCCCGTGGCGATGGTCGGCCCGAACGCCGTCATGAACGCGATGATCGGCAGGAGGCCGAACAGGGACAGCCGGGTGCCCAGCGAGATGTCGCGCACGACCGCGTCGTTCCGGCCGGCGACGCCGTTGTCCGCGAGGCGGGGGTTGATCGCCGTGAGCAGCGTGACGCCGATGATCCCGTACGGGACCTGCAGCAGCAGCCAGTAGGTCTGGTAGATCGCGATGGCGGCCTCGTCGGCGGCGGCGCCGATGCGGTTGGTCATGACCAGACCGACCTGCGAGATGAGCACGTACGTCACGCCGGCCAGCGCGTGCCCGCCGAACTGCTTGATCCGCGGGTCGAGCCCCCACTGCGGGCGCAGGTCGACACCGGCGCGGCGCAGCGCGGGGACGAGGACGGCGGCCTGGACGACCACGCCGAGCGTCGTGCCCAGACCGAGCAGCAGGATCGGACCGCTGCGCAGGTTGACCGGCGCCGCAGGGTCGATACCGCTGCCCACCACCGCGAACAGGGCGAGCGTGGCGATCGCGACGACGTTGTTCCATACCGGCGCCCACGCGCCGGGCCGGAAGACGCCGTTGTAGTTGAGCACCGCCAGCATCACGGAGAACACGCCGTAGAAGAAGATCTGCGGAAGCAGCAGGAACGCGAACGCGGTGGCCAGGTCGGTGTTGACCTCGCCGTCGCCGAGGTTGAGTTCGGTGAGCAGCGGCGCGCACGCCACGGCGAGCACCGTCGCGCCGAGCGCGAGCGCCGAGGTGACGGTGAGCAGGCGGCGGATGAAGGACACTCCCCCATCCGCGTCCTCCTGCGCCGCCTTGGCCAGCAGCGGCATGAACATGGCCGTGAGCACCGAACCCAGCACGAGCTCGGTGATCATGTT
>NZ_JAALDU010000290.1 GCF_014145015.1 Dietzia sp. E1
CGGACAGCCCGGGTGGCCTCCTGCATCAGCCCATTGGCCACGCCGCCCAGGGCGAAGAACGCACCCCAGTAGGTGGCGAACAGCGGGTAGTCCGCCGGGCCCAGCGCGCGGCCGGCGATGAGCATCACCAGGTACCCCGAGGCCGCGGCGAACACGGTCGCGAGGGTCAGCGCCCGCATGCCGCCCGCGGCCCCCGGGGCGGCGCCGGGCTCCGCCTCAGCGGCGGCCGGTGTGGTCATCGGGCATACCGAGGGTCGGCGGCAGCGGCTCGGAGAACAACCAGGCGTCCCACAGGGGCTGGAGGTCGACGGGGGAGTGGTCGGCGGCCATGCGGAGGAAATCGCCCGTGGTGGCGGTCTTGCCGGAATAGGTGGCCACCCACGCCCGGAGGAGGTCGAAGAACGCGGTGTCGCCGACGGCCTGGCGCAGGGCGTGCAGGGTCAGGGCGCCGCGCTTGTAGACGCGGTCGTCGAACATGTCCTTCGGACCGGGGTCCGCCAACAGGATGTCCTGCGGGGAGTCCTGCAGCTTGGAGTAGTAGCGCAGGGCGTGGCTGCCGGCATCGGCACCGCCGGAGAACTCGGTCCACAACCACTCGGCGTAACAGGCGAAGCCCTCGTGCAGCCAGATGTGTTTCCACTCGGCGGCGGTGACGGCGTTGCCGAACCACTGGTGGGCCAGTTCGTGGGCGATCAGCCGCTCGTCGCGGTCACCGGACTCGGCGGTGCCCCGGCCGAACGTCGACATCCCCATGGCCTCGAGCGGGATCTCGAGCTCGTCGTCGGTGACCACGACCGTGTACTCGTCGAACGGGTACGGGCCGAACAGTCCGCTGAACACGTCGATCATCTCGGTCTGCCGGGCGAACGCCTGCCGGAACCCGCGCTTGAGGTCGGCGGGCAGGAAGGCGTGGACGGGGACCGCGCCGTCGCCCACCGTCAGGTGCTCGTAGCGGCCGAGGTTGATGGTGACCAGGTAGGTGGACGTGGGGTACGGCAGGTCGAAATCCCAGGTGGTCATGCTGCCGCTGCGCTTCTTGCCCACCAGCGCGCCGGTGACGACGGCCCGGTACGGCGAGTCCGTGGTCAGGCGGATGCGGAACGGTGCCTTGGACGAGGGATGGTCGTCGCAGGGGAACCAGCTGGCAGCGCCGTTGGGCTGATTGGCCACGAGCACCCCGTCGGTGAGTTCCTCCCAGCCGACCTCGCCCCAGGCGCCGCGGATGGGCCGCGGGTTGCCGGAGTAGCGGATGGTCAGCGCGAACTCGGTGCCCGACTCGAGCGGCTCGGCGAGCGTGACGGCGAGCTTGCCGCGGGGCCGGGAGTAGCGGGCGACGCGGCCCCGGTCGGTCGTCACCTTGGACACGTCCAGGTGCGGGGAGAGGTCGAGCCGGACCGCGTCGAGCGGGGCGGTGGCGGTCGCGGTGATGACGGCCTCGCCGCGGAGATTGTTGGAGCCCATCTTGTAGGTGAGGTCCAGGTCGTAGCGCGCGACGCGGTAGCCGTGGTTGCCGGCCGTCGGCAGATAGGGGTCGACAGGATCGCCGCTCGACGGGGCGTGGTGGCCCGCGAGTCTGGCGACGAGGTCCTTGCTGGCTGCCTTCAATTCCATGACCTGCGCGAGTCTAGAGGACCGCCCGGCTCGCCCGCCCCGGCCGACGCCCCCTACGACCGATCCCGAGAGACTACTTGCCAACCGAGAAAGTACTTGCCTATAGTTGAGTCATCGCCTCGAGGGAAACGCCAACGGGGTCCCACCGAGAAAGGTGTCGTCATGAACACGGAGAACCCCACGACCGACCCGGTCGACCGCGCCGAGGCCGCCCGACTGCTCGCCGAGGCGGAGGGGCGCCCGCCGGTGAGCACCGCCCACGACGTCCGCGTCTTCGCTGGCTTCGCCGCGGCGATCGCGGTGCTCATGGGCGTCGGCACCATCGCGATCATGTTCACCAACTGGGCGCTCATCCCCTACGTGGCCCTGCTGTTCGTGGCGATCTACTGGCAGCGGCGGGCGATCAGCGCCAGCCCGCGGGGCTCGGGCCGGACGTACACGTGGGGCATCGCGGGATCGGGCGTGATGATCCTCGTCGTCGTCACCGCCCTGAACGTCCTCCGCACCACGATCGGCCTCACCGCCTGGTGGTACGCGCTCGGCGTGGTCCTGGTCGCGCTGCCCGGCCTGGTGGCCGCCGCGATCATCGTGCGACGAGGCTCCGCGCGATGAGTGACGAGAAGGTGACGACGACGAGCACCGCCGCCGCATCGAGGGGCTCCGCCCCGGGGGCGGGCTCCCGCCGGGATGAGCCGGACCGGCCCGGGGGCCACGCCCGGCATCGTCTCGACGAGGTGATCCACGCCCCGGTCCGCTTCTCGATCGTCGCGGCGCTGGCCGGGGTCGACGACGCGGAGTTCGCCACGATCCGCGACGCGGTCGAGGTGACCGATTCGACGCTGTCCAAGCAGGTCGCCGTCCTGGAGAAGGCCGGCTACGTCACGGTCCGGAAGGGCTACGTGGGCAAGCGGCCCCGCACGTGGCTCTCGCTGAGCCGGGACGGGCGCAAGGCGTACGAGTCGCACCTCGCGGCGCTGCGCGCCATCGCCGGCGCCTGACCGCGCGCCGTCCGCTCTAG
>NZ_JAALDU010000291.1 GCF_014145015.1 Dietzia sp. E1
CGCTGTTCGCGTGGGCCGCGATCAGGAGACGGCGGCGCCGGCGAGGATGACCCGCAACCGCGCCGCGCACTCGTCGCGCGCCGTCCGCGCCGCGTAGCCGACGGAGACCTCCACGAGGAGACGGAGTAGGACGACGACGACGAGGTCGGCCGCGATGTCCACGGCGGTGCCGTCCGCTCCGGAGAGCGTGTCGAGCCGGCCCAGGGTGATCCCCAGCCGGCGGCGGGCGGAGTCGACGGCCGCCGTGAGGACGCGGTGATCGGGGTGAGCGGTGTCGGCCAGTCCGCGGGCGAACATCCCCCAGGTCTGCGGATCCCGGGTCGCGGCGTCGGCGGCGCGGCCCGGCCAGTCGGTCGCCGGGTCCTCGGTCGGGGTGGCGACCAGCTCGTCGACGAACGCGCCGAGGACGTCCGCCGCGCCGGCAGCGAGCTCGGAGGCCAGGTCGTCGACGGACTCGAAGTGCCGGTAGAACGCGGTGGGCACGATGCCCACCTCGCGGGCGAGCTCGCGGACGACGAGCCCGGTGAATCCGCGGGACGCCACCGCGTTGCGGCCCGCCTCCACGATGAGTGCACGGGTGTGCCGCTTCTGCTCCGCTCGCGTCCTGGGGGTCGTCACAGGTCCGATCCTATCGACTATCTGCTGCGACCGCTCAGCCCGGCCGCGTCGCCAGACCGTCGCACAGCCCACCGCCGCGGGGTCTTTTCATTTCGGAGAACGTCTGTACACTCAAACTCGTCCGGTGGTCGAACCGGGCGGACGCGCCCCCTGGACGCGACCACGCCCCTCGGGGGTGTGAGGCGCGAGGACCGCACAGGGGCGGGCGCGCCCGACGGCGCACGACCACACCGACCCACACATTTCTCGGAGGTCCCCATGACCGCCCCACCCATCCGCCGACTCTTCTCCCGACGCCTCACCCGCACCCTGCTGACGCCGCATCCGGTCGAGCACTACGTCCGATCGCTGGGCGTGGCCTGGTCGGACGACCCCACCGGCGCGACGGTCGTGGCCGTCGACCGGCCCGTCGCCGACGTCACCGTGCTCACCCTGCGACTGCCCGCCGGTGTCCCGAGGCCCGCCCCCGGCGGCGCGCTCGAGATCGGCGTGGTGATCGACGGCGTCGTCCACCGCCGCCACTACTCCCCCGTCGACCCCGCGTCCCGCGCGGACGGGCTCGCGACCATCGCCGTCCGTCGCCATCCCGGCGGCACGGTCTCCGAGTACCTGTGGGCCGACGCGGTGGCCGGGATGCGGCTGCTGCTCGGTAACCCTGCCGGCGAGATGGCGTTGCCCGAGGCCCGCCCGGCCGACGTGCTCCTCGTCAGCGGCGGCAGCGGCATCACGCCGATGCTGGCGATCGCCTCGACCCTCGCCGCAGAGCAGCACTGCGCCGGTTCCGGCCGCGTGGCGTGGTTGCACTATGCCCGCCGTGTGCAGGACGTGCCCTTCCGCGATCGGCTCCGCGAGCTGTCGCGCGCGGGCATCGACGTTCGAGTGGTGCCCACCGCCGATGGGTCGACGCCCGACGGCCTGGCCGGCCACCTCAGCGCCGAGCACCTCGAGGCGATCGCCCCATGGCACCGCGACTCGACCGTGTTCCTCTGCGGCCCCGAGCCCCTGGCCGTCGGGCTCGAGGAGACGCTCGGCGCGGAGCGCTTCTCCGGCGTCCTCCGCGAGCGCTTCACCGCCTCGACCGGGCCGGTCCCGGACGGCGACGGCGGCACGGTGACCCACCTGCGCAGCGGAGTCACCGCCCGGAACGAGGGCACCACGCTGCTCGAGGGCGCCGAGGCCGCGGGGTTGAGCCCGCAGCACGGGTGCCGCATGGGCATCTGTCACACCTGCACGGCCGTGCGTCGCTCCGGTGCCACGCGCGACCTGCGCACCGGCGAGGTCGACGCCACCCCCGACTGCCACGTCCAGATCTGCGTCAACGCGCCCGTCGGCGACGTCGAGATCGAGCTGTAGACACCACCAACCGGATTCCGACCCGGAAAGGAAACGCATCATGGCTCTCCTGCAACTCCCCACCCTGCGGCCCAAGAAGTCCGCGAATCCGAAGAAGGCCGCCGCCAAGGCGGCTGGCAAGGCGGCCGGCACGGCGGCCGGCACGCCCGAGAAGAAGTCCGCGCCCGCGCCCGAGCCGATCGTCCTGTCCGCCGAGTCGGTGGAGATCATCGGACGCGAGCTCGACGCGATCCGCGACCGGATCGTCGCCGACCTCGGCACCGCCGACCGCGACTACATCCTGCGTGTGGTCCGCACCCAGCGCCGCCTGGAACTCGCCGGGCGCGGCCTGATGTTCCTCGGCTTCCTTCCGCCCGCGTGGCTGGCCGGGGTCGCGGCGCTGAGCGCGTCCAAGATCCTCGACAACATGGAGATCGGCCACAACGTCATGCATGGCCAGTACGACTGGATGCGCGACGACATGCTCCACTCGTCCAGCTTCGAGTGGGACAATGTCTGCCCCTCCGACCAGTGGCGGCACTCGCACAACTACATGCACCACACGTACACCAACATCCTCGACCTGGACCGCGACATCGGCTACGGCATCCTGCGGATGGAGTACGAGCAGAAGTGGACCCCGCTCCGCCTGGGCAACCCGCTGTACGCGTTCGCCCTGATGATGCTCTTCGAGTGGGGCGTGATGCTGCACGACCTGGAGTACGACAACGTGCTCAAGGGCAAGCGCAAGTGGTCCGACGTCAAGGGACTCGTCGCCGGCTGGTGGCGCAAGGTGCGCGGCCAGGTCGCCAAGGACTACCTCGTCCACCCGGCGCTGACCGGTCCCCTGTTCCCGCTGACGTTCGCCGGCAACCTCACCGCCAACCTCGTGCGCAACGTGTGGGCGTTCTCGGTGATCTTCTGCGGGCACTTCCCCTCCGGTGCGCAGGTCTTCACGCAGGAGGAGACCGCCGAGGAGACCCGCGGCGAGTGGTACGTGCGCCAGATGCTGGGCTCGGCCAACATCTCCGGCAGCCCCTTCATGCACCTGGCGACCGGGAACCTGTCGCACCAGATCGAGCACCACCTGTTCCCAGACCTGCCCGCACACCGCTACCCGGAGATCGCGGACGAGGTGCGACGCATCTGCACCGAGCACGGCCTGCCGTACACGACCGGCCCGCTGTGGAAGCAGGTCGCCTCGGTGTGGGCGAAGATGTTCAGGCTGGCCCTGCCGCTGCCGCCGAAGCCGGAGGACGCGCCCGCGGTGATCATCGAGCGCAGGAAGACTCCCGCCGCGGCGTGAGCCGCGGGTACCGTCGTGGGCACCATCGTCGAAGGGAGCGGTCCGTGAGCGACTTCGAACGCAACAAGGACCAGGTCCAGGCGGGTGTCCAGGCCGGGGCGTCGCTGGTGGGTCGGATCGCCGTCATCATCACCGACGCGGTCGGGTCGATCGCCAAGGAGATCGGCGACTTCGTCACCGAGGGCATCGAGATGCGCGAGGCGGCCCGCGTCTCCCGCCGCGAGGAGCAGCAGCGAATCGCCGACGACCCGCCGGTCGAACGGAACGGCATCGACGCCCGCACCGAGGACGACGACCCGCGGGGCTGACCGCCGACCGGCCGCTTCTTAGGCAGCTTCGTCGGCCGCCTCATCGGGTGCATTGTCGGTCGCCAGCGACGAGACCAACGCGGACGAACGCCTCCTCGGTCGCCAACGACACGACTCGGAAGAACGCCGCCTATCGGATCGCGCGCCACCTATGGGCCCCCTTAGGTGGCGCGCCTTCGGATAGGTGAACCTCGGGCGGCGACCAGTCGGCGACGCCTGGCCCACCCCGGCGGCCTGCCGGTCGCCTCGCAGGCACGCGCCGTCGCCCCGCAGCGCTCGAGCCGTCGCCCCG
>NZ_JAALDU010000292.1 GCF_014145015.1 Dietzia sp. E1
GGCCGAGATAGGCCGCCCCGTTCGCAGCACTCTGGCCTCCCGAGCCGGACGACGACGCTCCGCTGCCAAGGCTCTGCTGGACGTTGCCCAACGCAGCGCCGGCGGCGCCGGCGACAGCGCCCGTAGCTCCGGCAGCGGCGGCGCCGATGCCGGCGGCGCTGCCACCGGACACCGAGGCAGACACCGCCGGAGCGACGACGCGCATCAGCGCGGGCAGCACGAGGCCGGCGGCGGCCAGCAGCAGCATCGAGGAGACCGCCTCCATCATCGACGGCTGTTCTGTTCCCGAGCTGAGCCAGAACGCCACCAGGTACAGCAGGGTCGCCACCGGCTTGAACAGCAGCGCCGCGACGACGAACCCGATCATCGACTTGAAGGCCTGCTTGCCGGTGCTCAGCGCGAACGACGCTGCCGCCAGCGGCAGCAGACCCACCACCACCACCAGAAGGCCCTCGCGGATCACTAGCGCCACCATCTGCGCCAGAGCGCCCAGCAGCGCGAACACCACCATGATCAACACCGCGGCCGGCCCGAGTCCGGTCTTCTCGTCGATGAGCGCGACCGCGTTGATCTTGGCCTCTGGATCCCCGCCCAGACCGTCGGTGAGCCACTGAACCGAGACCAGGTCGGTGGCCATGTGCAGCGACATGATCACCGCCGGAAGCGCGGCCCCGGCGAGGATGAAGTTGAAGACGAGCTGTCCGACGTCCTCGAACCCATCACCCAATCCGCGGTTCCGGGCGACCGCCATCCGTGCCCCCGCGATGATCAGCGACACCACGAACAGCAGTACCTGCGCCCACAGCGTCAGGTTGAACACTCCTGCCACCGACGACCGGAAATCTGGTGCAGTGGAGGGGGATTCAACGTCCGCCACCGACTGCTCGAGGTCCTCGTTCGAGAAGGGTGACTCCTTAATCCACATCGTCATGATCAGCGACAACGCCTGAGCATTTCCCTCCAGGAGGGACTTGACGAAGTCTCCGATCGGATCGCCCCAGAACGCCGAGGCGGCGGTTGAAGCAGCAGCCTCCAAAGCGTCGCCTGGGTGGCGTACCGCGCTGATTGCGTTACACGTGCCGCTGGCCACGGTGTTTCCGAGCTGATTCAGGGCACCGTCAAGGAAATTGCTGGCTTCATGGTCACGAGCGCCGCCGTCCTCGCCGGTGAACGGGTCCGTGTCGATGAATTCACGGCACTCGTGATAGAGCTCTTGAAAGCTGTTCTGCGACTCAGGTAGATCCTGCGCTGTTGCAGGGCCGCCGAAGGCAACGATCGCTGTGAAGGACGCGACGAAAATGGCCACGCATCGGCGGATCTTTAATGCAATGTCGGTCGGACGATGGCGTGTCATAGCCACCTCACCCACGAGTCATCGAGAGCTTCAACGTTGTAGGCATCTGTCTTGACGATCACCCAGTGATCCCCGCGCCACGCCATCGAGACTCGAGTGACTGAATGCCGGTCGGCGCCCTGCGCCTCTTCGGGAACAGCTCCGAGTGCTTCCTTCAGCGGAACATCAGCGGTTTCGACAGTGCAGAAGTTTTCGTCGCAGGCGCGAACTTTGAACCACGAGGGCGCCAAATACCCCGTGGACATGTAGTCCCGCATCTTCGACTCGTCCTTGGCTTCGATCTCGTTGATCATCGTCGGGGACAGCTGCGCGAAGGCGTCCGGGAAGTAGTACTTGAGGAAGGCCGTGTACTCCGGGCCTGCCGCGATCACCCGCGCTCGATGTGTCATCGCGAGCAGGCCAGCGCCCTGGGGTGAGCGTGCAAACCCTGTGAGGACGCCGTCCTCGATTCCGGTAGGTCCGTCACTTGTCGAGACGCCGATCGTTACGCCTCGGGCCACTCGCTGCAGCTCTAAGCCCGCCGGAGGGCCTACCGGCTCAGTACCCGCAGGAAAGTCTCCCGGCGATTCCGTTTGCGCCAACGGCTTCCCGGGGACCTGGCCGACATCGAGTACCCGCCTGCCCATCGCGTCGGGTACTAACTCGCCGGTCTGATCGGGTGGTGAGCTTTGCAGAGACGCTGCCGGCGGCGGTTCGGGGGCAGCTGTCGCAGTCGTGTCTTCCGAAGAGTTTCTGTTGAGCGAGGCGACGACAATGACGAGAGTGATGATGGCCGCCGCTAGGAGAGCCGCGGCAATGGTCCAGGGGCGCTTGTTCACTTTGCTTCTGCCTCCCAGGTGGTGAAGCCCTCGAGTGCCTGGATCTCGGCCGCGTCGATGTCGTCTTCCTGCGTGGGAAGCACGAGCTTCCAGTCCGCCCCTGTCCACGCCAACTGCACCGGGTAGGCCGTCAGCAGGGGCTCCTGTTCTCCCGGCGCAGGGGGGGTCGATGTCGCCAGCAATACAATCGCCTTTTCAGGCGAGTAGTCGGTGATCTTGAACGCGGTGAAGGTGGCGGCCACCGACGGATCGACGGCGCCCGACACGCTCATCAGCACGCGGGCTTGCGCCCACTGGTCCCGGCCGGGGCCGGGAGCGGTGACCGTGCGCACCACTTCGGGCCACGTGGAGTCGGGCGCCGTGGCAAGGGCTGCTTGCCCGTTCGCCGCTGCCAGAGCCGCGCCTTGCGGGGTATGGCTGTACCCCTGGGGCGGAGACGTTCGCGCCGGCCCGTCGGCGCGGGAGGTCGGCACCTTGAGTCCGGCTACGTTCCGCCACGTCAGATCAGCCGGGGCAGAAGCGGTGTCCACAACTGGCGGCTGCTCGGTCTGCTCATCATTTGAGCAGGCGGTGTTCGCCGTCAGCAGCAGCGCCACCGCCGCAGCGGTGAGAACGCGTCGCATCTTGGACAACAGGGACTCCTTCTAGATGAATACGTCGGCGAAGTGGCCAGCAGTGGCGACGACCAGGCAACCGAGGACGACCTTGATGGCGATGGCCTGGATCGAGGGGCCGTACTGGTCGATCAGTCGGTTGTCGACCGTCAGGAGAGCCCCGATCGCCATAACGCCGGCGACCACGACGGCGGTGGCTCCCCACTTGACCCAGCCGACCGCCTGGGTGAACCGGGTCATCGCCTCGGGTGGCGGGGCGACAGGGCTGGTCGGAGGTAGTACTACCGCCGGGTCCTGCGCCAGCACGGTCACCACGTCGGTGAGCACGGCGGTTAGGAGACCAGGGCGTTGACGATGGGGCCGGCCAGCATGATCGTCAAGCAACCGCCGATGATTCCAATAACTCGACCTTGGACCTCGTCACCCCGCCCCGCTGCCCGCGCCATGACGAAATATGCCCCCGTGAACATCACGCCCAAGATCCCGACGGCGATGCAGCCCCACATCGCGTACGACAGTGCGGTGTCGACCTTGTCGCCGGCCCCGGGGATCTCCATCGGGGACAGGTTCTCGCCGACGGCGATGATGTGCTCGGCCACCGGGGCGGCGGCGTGAATCGTCTCGACAATCATGGCGTTCTCTCCTTGGGGTGAGGTGATGCGGTTGAGATGGGGTTAGGGCTTGCCAGGGCGGTTGCGCCACTGCTCGCCCGCGGCGGCGAAGACCTCCGCGGCAGCGGTGGCGACCGATTCTGGGACCGCGTCAGTGGGCGCTAGCGGCCGGGCGAATCGCTTAGCCGGTGGCGGGGTGTAGTCCGGGGTCCACTGCGCCAGCTCGGTCGGCTCCGAGGTCAGCAGCTCGGGAACCCAGTCGATGTGCCAGCTCGCCCCGGCAGCGGCGGCGACGAGCTCGCGGCGGCGGGACAGTGTCAGGTCCGGTTTGCCGGGGGCTGCGGCGACGGTGACCAGGCCCAGCAGCGAGCAACCGCCGACCTCTCCTGCCTGGTGCTGAAGGCACAGCCGGTGCGCTGCATTGAGACCGACCGTGTGCATTCGTGCGACGACGACGACGAACGGCGCTTTCTCGGCGGATGGCCAACCTCGCTGACTGTCTGCGGCCGGCGCCCACATGGATTCCAACGTCGACACCCCGGCACCGCCGTGGGCGCCGAGCAGCCAGATCACCGGGGTCCGGCTGTCGGCGGGGCGCGGAACGGGCGCGTCCCACACCGGTGCGCGGTCTCCTTCGGCTGGCACAGCCAGCCACCCGGGCACAGCCTTAGATGTCGGGTGCGGGAGTTTGTGGGCGCTGGTCATGCTCGCCTCCTTCGTCTTGTCCCTTGCGGGCGTCACGCGGTCACCGAGGCCAGGGCCTCGGAGAGTCCGGCGATGTCGGCGGTCTGCGACGTCGCCGGCAGCTTGGACAGCTGGTCGTTCCCGGCTCCCGACCGGATCAGGGCCATGCGGTCGGCATTCGTGGAGTGGCTGATCTCGCTGACCGGCTCCATCCCCCGGGCAACGGCGAGGTCGTTGGCCGCGGCCAGCGCCCACTGCTGGGTGATCGCCGCCGGGGACTGCCCTGATGCCGTAAACGGGGTGCGGTCGTACATGCCGTGGGCGTCGATCGCGTTCCAGGTCTGGGTCTGGGTCGCCAGGTCGACCAGGCCCGTCGTGTCGGACACCGTGTGCTCGATCTCGCCGATCACCCGCTGCAGACCGGAGTCCACGGTTGCGGGCGTGATGACCTCAGACGCCGCAACAGCGAGCTGGCCCACCAGCACCGTTGCTGCCGCTGCCGGGCTCGCTGCGCCGGCCACCGCGATCTGCGCGATGTTCTCCGGCGTCAGGGTCTTCTTGGCCACGGTGATCGACGCTCCGAGCGCCATCCCGGCCAGCTTGGTCCCGGCTTCCACCAGTAGCGCGGTCGGATCGGTCGGGTTCTGCACCTGGGTCGGGTCGGAGTAGCGCGCCATCCGCGACAGCGTGGTGGTGCCCCGGCTGGCCGGGGCGATGGTGAACCCACTTCCGTCGGAGTACTCCACGTCTTCGGCGATGGTCTCTGCGGCCGTGAACAGCACCGACTGCCCCGCCACGGTGGCGACGTTGACCAGCGCACGGATCGGGTCTCCCCCGGTCTCGCTCTGTCCGGCGATGTTGGCTACGACCTGGAACAGATCGGAGTCGGGCGGGGTGTCGCATGCCAGGTCTCCGGGGACGCAGAACGAGGCGACTCGATCGGCCACCGCACCAAAATCCGGGGCCGACGTGTTCGGGGAGATTCCGCGCCCCTCCGGCCGCGGGGCACCTTCACCCACGTTGATCGCCGCCACCGCGGCGCCCTCCGTGCCCGGCACCGTCCCCGGAGTCGTCCGGGACGAGCCTTCCTGGAAGATCGGGGCGCCCTGAGCACGGGTGGGATCACTCATCAGCGCCGCACCGGCGAACTGCTCGGGAGTGACAGGCCCGGAGCCGGCGCCGATTTCACGGGCCAGGGCCGAGGCGACCTGGGCGCCCTGGCTGTAGCCGGAGACGAAGATCTTGGTCTCCGGGCATCGCTCGATCGTCTCGGCGATGAGCTTTCGCCCGTTCTCTATGCCGACGGTGACGCTCTCGGCGTAACTCGACTGGTCCTCTGAGGGGACGAAGCCTCCGAAGGATGCCGGGTACGGCACGTAGGTGCGGCTCATACGCGCCTGGCCATCGGCGTTAGCCGCTCTGACGGTGGGACTCACCACGCGAGCCATCCATCCCGTGTCCGCGTCGGTCTTGGAGTTTCTCGTTGACTCCGTCGTGCCGTTGATCGCCACGAGCTGCACCAGCGGGCACTCATCGCCCTCGGGCAACGCCACCTCCGAGGTCCCTCGAGACGAGGTCGGGACCGTAGCGGTTGAGGTCAACGGTCGAGCCGTGGTGGCGGAGGGTGTAGCGCTCGCCGTGGTTTGCGCCTGGACCCCTCCCGCTTGGGCCACCACTGCCAACGATGACGCCGTGATGACAGCGCCGATCCTTGCCACGTTCCCCGGCTTCATTCGCTGGCTCCTTCAGAGTTCTCTTCGATCGAGACGATCCGGACCTCCCCGTTCTCACGGGTGGTCGTCACGCGCTGGTAGTAGGTCGTTTCGCTGCCGCCAGGAGCGGTCTCGGTCAGCTCGACCACGGCGTCGTCGCCGTCGCGCTCGATACGCAGGCAGTGCGTTGTCCCGCGGGCCACTGAGTCGATGCCCTCCTGAAGAGCATCGAGATTGGTGATCGGTGAATCCTTCGCCAACAGCGGCTTGATCGCCTCGGCGTCTCTGGCGACGTAGTAGGCGTGTTGGAAGGCCAGGACTACTCCGGCGGCGGACTCTCGGTCGCCTTTGCCGTTGCCCGTCACGGTGGTGGCCGACTCGGAGGACTCGCACTCCGATTCGGCCACCACCGCCTCGCCGCTCGGTGGTGCGGTGGTCGCGGTCGTGGGGAGCGTCAACGTCGGGGAGGCCGACGTCTCGGAGCCAGATAGGAGCGACGACAGCATCCACGCGCCGCCCCCGATCGCTAGCAGTACCGCCGCGACTGTGCCGCCGAACAGGAGCTTGGTTCGCCTCCCGCCGCGATCTCGCGCGGGCGGGGTTTCGACAGCCGCGGGAGCGGTCTCGGCCTGGTCGAACCAGTCGCAGTCGGACTCCGGGCCTCCGGCCACGGCTTCCAAGTGGCGGGGTTCACCGCGGTCGTCAGCAGAATTTGACGACTCCGAAAACCACTCGGGCAGATCGTCGTCGCGGCTCATGTCCACTCCCCTCGATCGGTGCGGCGATCAGTGCGTCGGATCAGTTGAAGTGGACCGGGGGCACGCCCGGGATGTTCAGGTTGTTGATCGACCCGGCGACGTGGTCCTTGGCCTGGTTGATCGAGTCGTTGATGCCGTTCTGGACGCCGAGTGCGGCGTGCGGGTTTGAGTTGAGTGCGGCCCCGCCGGCACCGAGCGAGGCGGCACCACCGGCGACGCTTCCGGTGCCGGCCAGCCCGGCGATCGCGGTACCGGCGGTGGCGATCGGACCGGCAGTAGTCGCCGCGGCGATGACAGGGGCGGCGATCGGGCCAAGGGCCGCGAGCGCGGAGATGATCACGCCGGAAATGGCAGAAGCGGCTGCGAGCATGGAATTTCCTCTTTCTCTACGGGGTGAAAACTGGTGGCCTGAGGGTCACTCAGCCGATACGAAGCTCTTTCGGAGCGATCGGGGCCTGCGGTACGACCGGCGCGCGGCCACCGAGATCGATCGTGATTCCCTGCGGTGCAGGCGCAGGAGCGGGCGCAGGAGCGGGCGCGGGAGCGGGCGCGGGAGCGGGCGCGGGAGCGGGCGCGG
>NZ_JAALDU010000293.1 GCF_014145015.1 Dietzia sp. E1
ATCAGCGCCATCGCGAGCGCGGCGCCGGCCCCGCCGCGACGCGGTGACATCCGGCCCTGCAGCACCCGGATGACCGGCAGCAGCACCCACGGCGCCAGGGCGACCGGCCAGATCTCCGACGAGATCGACCCCAGGTCGCCGAGCATGCGCGGGGCGAGCGCGTAGAGGACGCCCGCGACCGGGCGCGTCCGGCGGGTGCCGATGCGCAACGCGGCGGCCACGCGCACCACGCCCACGTACGCGACGGTGAGCACGACCGCCCACCACAGGCGCTGGGTCAGCCACGCGGGCATCCCCACCAGGTCGAACAGCGCGAAGAACGGCCCCTGCGGGAACAGGTAGCCGTAGGCCTGGTTCTGGACCTGGCCGGAGAAGGAGAGCCCGGTCCACAGATGGGTGGCCTGGGCGAGGAAACGGCCGGGGGCCGCGACGAGGTCGTACTTGGTGTCCGGGGCGATCAGCCCGGGGGACTGCAGGCAGGCCAGCAGCAGGAAGGCGAGGAACGCGACGACCGCGTCACGCGCACCGGCGCCGAGACGGACCCCGCGGATCACCTACGCCGGCGTGGAGAGAGTCGAGAGCGGCGGGCGTCAGCGCGCGCCGTACTCGACCTGGCCGAGCAGGGCCTGGTCGGCGGGCGGCTGCGGCACGTCCGGGATGGAGTTCTCGGCCATCGCGGTGTTGACCCCGAACGCGACGATGCCGCCGAGGACGATTCCGCCGACTGCGCTGGCGAGCGCTCCGGTGCCGAAGCTCATCGTGGTCTCCCTGGGGTTCACGTGACGAAGGGGGTCAGGCGGTGCTGCCGAGCACACCGACGCCGGAAGCGTAACACCCGGCGGAGCGCCCGATCCGGGGAGCGGCTCCCACAAGTCCTTACCGGCGGGTAAGTTGGGTGTGGCACATGACACCGCGACCCGCCGGGAGGAGACCTGTGACGACGGGGACCAAACGCATCCCACGCGCGATCCGCGAGCAGCAGATGCTCGACTCCGCGATCCGCGTGTTCTCCGATCTCGGCTACCGATCGGCCTCGATGGACACCATCGCCCGACACGCGAGCATCTCCAAGCCGATGCTGTATCTGTACTACGGCTCCAAGGAGGAACTGTTCGCGGCGTGCGTCGTCCGCGAGTCCGGACGGCTGATCGACCACCTCACCGCCGCCGCCACCGGCAGTGCCGGCTCCCGCCGCCGGCTCGAGGACGTCGTCCAGGCGTTCCTCGAGTTCGTCGACGCCCACACCGACTCCTGGAATGTGGTCTACCGTCAGGCATTCGCCGAGCCCCAGTTCAGGGAGGAGGTCGAGAAGACCCGGACGGTCCTGGTCGACCTCACCACCGACCTGCTCGCACAGAACTCGGGGGACCAGCGCAGCCGCGAGGTGCTCGAGGTGGTCGCCACCGCCCTGGTCGGTGCCGGCGAGGCGGTCGCGGACCGCGTCGCCCACCGGTCGATCCCCACGTCGGTGGCCGCCGGTGTCGTCGTGGAACTCGCCTGGCGCGGCCTCGCGGGCGATCCGACCAAGTCACTCACCACGCCCACAGAGGAGAAGTCGTGACCGACAAGACCACCGCCACCGGCCGCCGGTCCGGGGCCGCCCGCACACTCAGCCCGGCGGACCTCGCGCGCGGCCTGCCCTCCCTCGCTGCCGACCTGCCGTCCGTCCTCAACGGGCTGCGGATCGTGCGGACCTCCCGCAGCACGGACAAGGTCTCGATCGGGCGCCGTTTCCAGAAGCTGGCCGCCGCCCGGCCCGACGCGCCTTTCCTCAAGTTCCTCGGCACGGAGATCAGTTACGGCGAGGCCAATCGCCGCGCCAACCGGTTCGCCGCGGTCCTCAAGGCCCGCGGCGTGACGCGCGGCGACACGGTCGGCATCTGTATGGGCAACCGTACCGAGGTACTGCTCGCGATCCTCGGTGCCGTCAAGGTCGGCGCCTCCGTGGGCCTGCTCAACCACCACCAGCGCGGCGAGGTTCTCGACCACTCGCAGAAGATCCTCGAGTCCACGCTCGTGCTGGTCGGCGCCGAGTGCGCCGAGGCCGTGCAGTCCGTGCCGCGCGAGAACTGGATCGGCGAACTTCTCGCCGTCAGCTCCGAGGTCGACCTTCCGTTCCGCGACTTCACCGCGGGCCACCGCCCGGAGGAGCTGGCGGACCTGACGTGGCTCGAGGACGAGCTCGCGGCCCTCGGCGACGACGTCGGGGACGTCAACCCGCCGGAGGCCGACGAGACGGTCGGCACGGAGACCGCGTACTACATCTTCACCTCGGGCACGACGGGCCTGCCCAAGGCCTCGACCATGTCCCACTACCGGTGGAACAAGGCGATGGCCGGGTTCGGTCTGTCCGGCGTGCGGCTGAAGAAGGACGACGTCCTGCTCAGCCCGCTGCCGATGTACCACAACAACGCCCTGACGGTCGCCCTCGGTTGCGTCCTCGCGGCCGGCGCGTGCCTGGCGATCGAGGAGCACTTCTCGGCGTCGAAGTTCTGGGACCAGGCCCGCGCCGCCGGGGCGACCGCCGCCATCTACATCGGCGAGATCTGCCGCTACCTGCTCAATCAGGATCCCGGCCCGGGCGACCGCGACCACTCGATCCGCGTGATGACCGGCAACGGGCTGCGGCCCGAGATCTGGGACGAGTTCCAGCAGCGGTTCGGCGTGGGCCGCATCTGCGAGTTCTACGCGGCCAGTGAGTGCAACATCGCGTTCGTCAACGCGTTCAACGTCCCGCGGACCACCGGGTACTGCCCGATGGACTTCGCGATCGTCGACTACGACCCCGAGACGGGCGAGCCCCGCCGCGGCGAGGACGGTCGCCTGCGGAAGGTCGGCAGGGGCGAGACCGGCCTGCTCATCAGCGGGATCTCCGACTCGCAGCCCTTCGACGGCTACACCGACGCCGAGGCCACGGAGAAGAAGATCGTCCGCGACGCCTTCAGCGACGGCGACGCCTGGTTCGTCTCGGGCGACCTCATGCTCGACCAGGGCCTCAAGCACGCCTCCTTCGTCGACCGCCTGGGCGACACCTTCCGCTGGAAGGGCGAGAACGTCGCGACCACCGAGGTCGAGGCCGCGATCAGCGCCCGCCCGGAGGTGGACCAGGCCGTGGTCTACGGCGTGGCCGTCCCGGACGCCGACGGCAAGGCCGGCATGGCGGCGATCCGCCTGCACGACAAGTCGGACTTCGACGGCGCGGCGCTCGCCGAGCACCTGCGGGACTCCCTGCCGTCGTACGCGGTGCCGCTGTTCATCCGGCTGTCCAAGGAACTCGAGCACACCTCCACGTACAAGAGCCGCAAGACCGAACTGCGCGAGCAGGCGTTCGACACCTCGACGTTCGATGACCCGCTCTACGTGCTGTCCAAGGAGAAGGGGTACGTCCCGTTCTACGATGGCG
>NZ_JAALDU010000294.1 GCF_014145015.1 Dietzia sp. E1
TCGGACGTGGTGGCGGAGGCCAGGACGAAGGTCGGCGCCGCGCCTAGGGCGCGGGCGAGCCTGTCGAGCCGTCGGAGGACCAGGGCGACGTTGGAGCCGAACACCCCGCGGTAGGAGTGACATTCGTCGACGACGACAAAGCGGAGCCCCCGCAGGATCCGTGTCCACTGGCGGGCCCTGCCGAGCAACGACAGGTGGAGCATGTCCGGATTGGTGACGATCCACCGGGAGTTCTCCCGGATGAAGGGTCGGGCGTCGGACGGGGTGTCTCCGTCGTAGGAGGCGGGTGCGACGTGGGAGAGCCCGGGCACGGAGTCCACCAGCGAGACCACCGACGACAGCTGGTCCTGCCCGAGGGCCTTGGTCGGGGCAAGGTAGAGCACGCAGGCGTTGCGGTCCTCGGCGAGGGCGCTCAGCGCGGGCAGCTGATAGCCGAGGGACTTCCCGGACGCGGTTCCCGTCGCCACCACGACGTGTCGACCGGCGTGCGCGTGTTCGGCGGTGGCGACCTGGTGCGCCCAGGGCCGCTCGACGCCCCGGGCGCGCAGTTCGTCGACCAGGCCCGGGTGGGCCCAGATGGGCCAGTCGGCGTACCGCGCCTCGCGGGCGGGCAGGTCGGCGGCGTGGGTCAGTGGCGACGGACCGGCCGGGAGCTGTTCCAGCAGGTGGCCCAGGAGTTCGCGTCCGTAAGTCGTCACCCTTCGACCGTAGAGGGATCCGCTCCGCCGGTCGATTCGCCGACGGCGGTGGACCGACGTGCCCAAGATCTGTTCTCCTCCCGCTGTTGTCGTGGTCTACTGGAGCCGGTCGTCACAACCGCCCACCGGGCAGCCGGTGAACGGGGGCGTCGGCCCGACACGCGCGGCCATCCCGCGAGTCGCACCTGGCAGTACGGAAAAGGAACGCAGTAAACATGGCACAGGGCACCGTCAAGTGGTTCAACGCGGAGAAGGGCTACGGGTTCATCGCCCCCGAGGACGGTTCCGCCGACCTCTTCGTCCACTACTCCTCCATCGAGGGCACCGGCTTCAAGTCGCTCGAGGAGAACCAGCGCGTCGAGTTCGAGGTGGGCGAGGGTCAGAAGGGCCCGCAGGCGCAGGAGGTCCGCGCCCTCTGAGGTGATCAGGTCCGGCACGACGAGGCCCCCATCGCGCTCGCGGTGGGGGCCTCGCGCCGTGTCGGGGTCGGCGGTGTCGGAGGCCGACCGTAGGCTCTGAGCCGTGACGCAGCTGTCGTTCTTCGCCGCGGACGACCATGTCCCCGACCCCTCGGACCTCGAGGGCGTCCTGGCCGCCCGCGGGCAGTCCACCCTGGCCGGCGAGGTGGCGCAGGTGTCGGTGGCGCTCGACGCCGCGTGGCGGGCAGACGCGTTCGAGACGATCCTGACGCAGGCGGGACTGGATCCCGTGCGCTCCGACCCGGATCCCGACGGCCGGTGCACGGTCTCCACGGCGCGGACGTCGGCGCTGGCACCGGTGGTGCGCCGCTGGCGGCGGGGCGCCGTCACCGCGGTCCCGGAGGGGTGGACGCCCTCGGCCGGGGCGCTGCGCATCTGGGTCCTCACCGCCGGCCACATCACGGACACCGGTGTGGTCGAGCTGGGCATCGACGCCGGACTGGAACACCACGCCCCCCGCCGGGACGCGCTCCGGGCAGCACTGGAGCGGGTCGGCATCCGGACGACGTACGTCGGGTCCAAGGG
>NZ_JAALDU010000295.1 GCF_014145015.1 Dietzia sp. E1
CTGGGGACAGCGTCGGCGCCGGCGGGAGCGACAGCGCCGGCGGGAGCGGCCATGCCACGGTGTTCCCCGCGCCGCTGACGACCATCGCCGCCGCGCTCGTCGGTGGGTTCCTGGGCCTCGCGGCCGTCTACGGGGTGGCCGAGCGACTGGCGGACACGCTGGCCGGCGTCGCCGCCGTGGTGATGATCTTCGCCGTCACCCTGGCCGGGCCGCGCGTCCACGCCGGTGCCCGGACCGAGGTGGGGCGCACCGTCGCGGTGGTGCTGCAGTCCGTCGGGTTCGGCGGCGTCCTCGGCGCACTGCTCATCCTGACCTGAGGCTCAGCGGGAGCGGAGCCGGGCCGTCAGCTCGTCGACGACCTCGGCGTCGACGCCCGCGCCCTCCACCAGATAGCGCCTGGCGTCACCGAACTCACGGGCCAGGGCGTCCAGCGAGCGACGCAGATTGGCCTCCTCCACACCGATGAGGACCTCCACCGCCTCGAGCTGCCCCGGCATCTGGGACTGCACGTGGGCCCGGATCGCCGTCACGAAGTCGGCGGACATCTCTCGGGTGAGCAGGTAGTCGGCGACGACGTCCTCCTCCCGCACCCCCACCAGCAGCTGCAGCAGGGCCGACACCCAGCCGGTGCGGTCCTTGCCCGCGGTGCAGTGCACAATCGCCGGGCCGGACGACTCGGCCAGGACGCTCATCGCGCGACCGAACGCCCCGCGCTCGTGGTCGCCCAGGACGAACCGCTCATAGGTCTCGGCCATCTCGCGGCGGGCCTCCTCCACCCCGACCACGCCGGTCGTGGTGAGAGTCGCCGCGGACGTGTGCCCGCCCAGCACGTCGATCGGCACGTACTCCGCGCCGGCGGGGACGACGTCGGGCTGCCTCTCGATCTCCGCGCCGGTCCGCAGATCCACCACCGCGGTCACGCCGAGCCGCTCGAGGACCCCTAGATCCTCCTCGCCCACGGACAGCGCGGTGGACCGGTAGACGACACCGCGGGTCATCGAGCCGGACGGCCGGAGGGCGTACCCGGGGCCGGCCACGTCCCGGAAGTTGTGCACGCTGCTCAGCCGGATCTCCCCGACCATGAACCCGTCGCGGCGGAGTCCGACCTCGTCGTCGACACCCACTCCGACATCCACTCCGGCGCCCACCCCGACACCCGGTGCCGCGCTGCGGTTTTCGCCCGGTTCCGCCGCCATCCCACGCCCCTTGCGATCCCGGCGCGCCCGCGCGGCGCGCCACGCCTCGTTCCTACCCGATCGGGCTCCGCGACAGTGACCGGACGGCGGCAGGTCGGCAGGGCGGAAAAGTGCTGCTGACACGTGTCAATGTTGCCGCCCGTTTCCGGCGTGGAACGGGTTTCCATCGCCTATTGTGCGATCTCATGAGTAGAACAGATTTCAATCCCGGCCACGCCATGCAGCACGAGACGTTCGGCGACATCCTGCTGGAGCGGTCGACAGACGATCACCCGGGACTGCTGTTCGAGGACTCCTCGTGGACGTGGCGGGAGTTCGTGGCCGAGGCCGCCGTCCGCGCGGAGATCCTGCGCGGCTGGTCCGACGAGTACTCGTCCTCCTACGCCGAGCGCCCCGATCCCTACCGGCGGCTCCACGTGGGCATCCTGCAGGAGAACGTGCCGGAGTACCTGTTCACTCTGACCGGCGCGGCGCTCGCGGGCGTCACGATCATCGGCATCAACCCCACCCGTCGTGGCGCCGAGCTCGCCTCCGACATCCGCGGCGTGGACTGCGACGTCATCCTCACCGACGCCGACGGCAGCGCGCTGCTCGACGGCCTCGACACGGGCGCCGTCGCCTCGTTCGACATCGACTCCGAGCAGTGGCGCGGCCTGCTCGCCGACCACGCCGGCGCCGAGCCCCGCCTGCACCCGGAGGACGCGCGCGACCCCCACACCCTGCTCGCGCTGCTGTTCACCTCGGGCTCCACGGGCGCGCCCAAGGCCGTCATGTGCTCGACCGGCCGCATGGCGATGCTCGGCACGATCAACTACCGCGGCCTCGTCCGCGACGACGTGGCCTACAGCGCGATGCCCCTGTTCCACGGCAACGCCCTGTTCGCCGCCTTCGCGCCCGCCGCGTACGTGGGCTGCACGTTCGCGATGCGCCGCAAGTTCTCGGCCTCCGGCTTCCTGCCCGACGTGCTGAAATTCGACGCGACGTACTTCAACTACGTCGGCCGCTCCCTGTCCTACATCCTCGCCCAGCCCGAGGTCCCCGAGGAGAAGCAGACGCGCCTGCGGGTCGTCTTCGGCACCGAGGCCTCCGTCCACGACCGCGTGGAGTTCGAGCGCCGCTTCGGCGTGACCCCCCTCGAGTCGTACGGCTCGAGCGAGGGCGGCGTGGTCATCAGCCACACCGAGGACACCCCGCCCGGCGCGCTCGGCGTGGCCGGCGCCTACATGGACGTCGCGATCCTCGACGAGGACGGCAACGAGTGCCCGATCGCCGAGTTCGACGACGAGGGCGGCCTGACCAACGCGGGCGAGGCGATCGGCGAGATCTGCAACCTCACCGGCGCCAAGCTGTTCGAGGGCTACTACCGCAACCCGGAGGCCACCGCCGAGCGCAACATCGGCGAGGTCTACCACTCCGGCGACCTGGGCTACAAGGACGCCGACGGCTACTTCTACTTCGCCGGCCGCTCCGGCGACAAGATCCGCGTGGACAGCGAGAACTTCTCCGCCGGCCCCGTCGAGCGGATCCTCGACCGCTTCCCCGGCGTGCTGGTCGTGGCGGTCTACCCGGTGCCTGACCCGCGCACCGGCGACCAGGTGATGGCCGCCATCCAGCTGGAGCCCGGCGTGGAGTTCGACGCGGACGCGTTCACCGAGTTCTGCCGCACCCAGCCCGACATGGGGACCAAGTGGGCGCCGCGGTTCGTTCGCATCATGAAGGAGATGCCCGTCACCGCCACCCGCAAGATCTCCAAGCCCAGCCTGCGACGAGAGTCGTGGACCGAGCCGGGCGAGGTCTACCTACGCGGCGGTGCCGACAAGTCGGACGACGTGTACCGGCCCCTCACCGACGCCGACCGCGAGGCGCTGCTCGCCGAGTACCAGCTCCACGGCCGTCGGCCGGCGGGGGTCTGACGATGCAGGCCCGGCGGATCCTGCGCGCGGCGTCCGTGCGCGCGGTGTCCGTCGGGCTCGCCGTGGTGCTCGCGCCGGCGGCCCT
>NZ_JAALDU010000296.1 GCF_014145015.1 Dietzia sp. E1
CCACGATGCCCGGACGGGGGTGTCAGCCGGCCGCGGGCACCCGGATGAGCAGGGCGTCGCCCTGGCCGCCGCCGCCACAGAGCGCGGCCGCGCCGAGACCGCCGCCTCGCCGGGCGAGCTCGAGCGCCAGCGTGAGGACGATGCGGTTACCGGACACACCGATCGGGTGGCCGATGGAGATGGCCCCGCCGTTGACGTTGACCTGGTCCGAGCTGAGCTCGAGCATCCGGGTCGAGTGCAGCCCGACGGAGGCGAAGGCCTCGTTGAACTCGAACAGGTCGATGTCCTTGACATCGATGTCCGCACGCCTGCAGGCGTCCAGCACCGCGTCGGCGGGCTGGTGCTGAAGCGTCGAGTCCGGGCCGGCGACCGTCCCGTACCCGACGATCTCGGCCAGGACGGTCCAGCCCTCGGCCTCGGCGCGCGCGGCGCTGGTGACGATCACCGCGGAGGCACCGTCGGAGATCTGCGACGACGATCCGGCCGTGATGGTGCCGTCCTTGGAGAAGGCAGGCTTGAGCTTGGCCATCGACTCGGGCGTGGAGTCGGGGCGCACCCCCTCGTCGGTGTCCACCACGGTCTCGCCCTTGCGGCCCTTGACCGTGACCGGCACGATCTCGTCGGCGAACCGGCCCTCCGCGGCGGCGGCGGCCGCGCGCTGGTGGGAGATCGCGGCGAACTCGTCCTGGTGCTCACGGGTGATCTCGAGCTCGACGTTGCGGGCTTCGGTGAGCGCGCCCATCGGCTGGTCCGTCGGCACGTCGTGCAGGCCGTCGAAGGCCATGTGGTCCAGGACCTCGATCGAGCCGTACTTGTAGCCGGCCCGGCTCTTGGGCAGCAGGTGCGGGGCCTGCGACATGGACTCCTGGCCGCCCGCGACGACGACCTCGGAGTGGCCCGAGCGGATCGCCTGGTCTGCGAGCGCGATGGCGGTGAGCCCGGACAGGCACATCTTGTTGATGCTCAGCGCGTCGACGCGCTTGGGGATACCGGCCGCGAGCGACGCCTGCCGCGCGGGCATCTGACCGTTACCGGCGGACAGAACCTGACCCATGATCACCTGGTCGACGGCCTCGGCGGGGACGTTCCCGCGCTCGAGGGCGGCGCGGATCGCGATGCCGCCCAGCTCGGGAGCGGACAGGGAGGACAGGCCTCCCTGCAGGCGGCCGAACGGGGTACGGGCACCGGAGACGATGACGGTGCGGGTGGGGTCGGCGGTCATGGGACACCTTCCGATCGAGGGGAAACGACTGTACTGGCCAAACTACCGGGAAGGGGGAACGGATAACGTGGCAGGTATGACCACTACCCCAACCGGCCAACCCCTGCTGCCCTCCGAGCTCGTCGTGGCGATCGACCACGTCGGCGTGGCGGTGCCCGACTTCGACGCCGCGGTGGCCTGGTACCGCGACAACCTGGGCATGGAGAACCTCCACGAGGAGGTCAACGAGGAGCAGGGCGTGCGCGAGGCGATGCTCGGATCGCCCGGTCGCCCCGAGGGCAGCGCCCTCCTCCAGGTCCTGGCACCGCTCGACGAGACCTCGACGATCGCCAAGTTCATCGACCGCAACGGGCCCGGTATCCAGCAGATGGCGGTCCGTGTCACCGACATCGACGCGATCACCGAGCACCTCACCGGCCGCGGCGTCCGGGTCCTGTACCCAGCGCCCAAGCGGGGCACGGCCGATTCCCGCATCAACTTCATGCACCCGAAGGACGCGGGCGGCGTGCTGCTCGAGCTGGTCGAGCCCGCCTCCGACCAGCACTAGGCGCGACGACCGCGCCCGCGG
>NZ_JAALDU010000297.1 GCF_014145015.1 Dietzia sp. E1
ATGACGGCGTCGCCTGCGAGTAGTACACACCTCGGTTAGACGGCGAGGGGCCGGCTCACATGGAACCGGCCCCTCGCCGTCATCTAGCAGGGTCAGCCGACCTCGTCGTCGTCGTCACCTTCCGGGTCGCCGTCGTCGTCGGGCAGTTCGATGGCCTGCTCGGCGACGTCCGCCGGGTTGGCCTCGCGGAAGGGGTCGTCGACGGTCACCTCGGGCTCGTACTCCTCGGGAGCGGTGACCGAATCAGCTCCCGGGGTGTACTCGTCCGGGTCGATGGGGTCCTCGGTGGTCATCTCGTCCTCCTCGTGGCGTGGGGGCGCGTGGACCTCCACGTCTAGCAGCCTCTCGCTGGCCGCGCCACTGGGCAGCGCGTCGCCCCGCCGACCAGCGGCCGGGCACCAGCCCTTGTCACGCCTCATGCTGTCGCCGTCGCGGTCGGCCACCAGCGCCGCACCCGGGACTCGCCGTGCCCGACCCCCGGAAAGCGGTCACAAATGCGGCATGGTGACGAAGCGGACCTGGGAAAACGTGAGCAGGTGTGGCCGCGCGATGGAGTGACGGCGCTGCAGCAGGGGCGTGGGGCCAGTCCGACATCGCCGGAGCCGCCCAGGTCGGTGGTCTCGCCCTGGGCGGCAGCGATCCATACGGACTCCCAGCGACTCACCCCTCCAACCGCATCACCACCCCGGTCTCCGTCCACGCGGACGCGGTCGCCGGTGCGCAGCGTCTGCGTGGCGACGATCGTGTTCACCACGCACGGCAGGCCGTACTCGCGCGCGACCACCGCACCGTGCGAGACCGAGCTCCCGATGTCAGTGACCAGCGCCGCGATCACCGTGAAATACGGCGTCCAGCCCACGTCCGTCACCGGCGCGACGAGCACCTCGCCGGGCCGGACGTCACGGGCATCGACGATCGAGCGGGCCACCCGCACGACGCCCTCCACCGTTCCGCGGCTGGCCGGTCGGCCCACGATCTCCCCGCCCGCGGCCTCCCGCGGCGGCCACCGTCGCCGCGCCGGCC
>NZ_JAALDU010000298.1 GCF_014145015.1 Dietzia sp. E1
ACCTCGCCAAAGCCGCTTGACATCCATAGGAGCATCCGCCCGGCCCGACCCGCCCCGGGCTCACGACACCACGGCCGGGCGCCGACTCTCCAGGTGCCGGGCGATCGCGCCGACAGCGCGCTCCAGCACACCGGCCTCGGGCAGGCAGACGATCCGGAAGTGATCGGGTTCCGGCCAGTTGAAGCCCGTGCCGTGAGTCACGAGGACGTGTTCCGAGCGCAACAGGCCGAGGACGAACTCCTCGTCGTCGTCGATCCCGTACATCTCCCGGTCGATCCGCGGGAAGCAGTACAACGCTCCGCGCGGCGCCACGCAGCTCACGCCGGGGATCGCGTTGAGCCGCTCCGCGGTGAGGGCCAGCTGCCGCTCGATCCGGCCGTCGGGGTCCACGACGTCCGGGCCCCACGGTGAGTCCTCCGCGAGCGCCACCGGGATCGCGTACTGCCCGGGCACGCCCGGGCAGACCCGCATATTCGACAGCAGCGTCAACCCCTCCAGCAGGTCGGCGGCGCGATCGAGCGGCCCCGTGGCCACCACCCAGCCGGCGCGGTAGCCGCACACCCGGTACGCCTTGGAGAGCCCGCCGAAGGTCAGGCACAGGACGTCGTCGCCGGCCGCGAGCGCGGCGTGGTGGTGCACGGCGTCGCCGAAGACCAGCTTCTCGTAGATCTCGTCGGCCAGCAGGACCAGACCGTGCCGGCGCGCGATGTCGGCCATCCCGCGGACGGTCTCCGCGCTGTACACCGCGCCGGTCGGGTTGTTGGGGTTGATCATCACCAGCGCGGTGGTCCGCGGGGTGATCTTCGATTCGATGTCCGCCAGCGACGGATTCCAGCCGTTCGCCTCGTCGGCCAGGTAGTGCACGGGGACCCCGCCGGTGAGGTTCACCGCCCCGGTCCACGTGGGGTAGTCGGGCGCGGGGACGAGGATCTCGTCGCCCGGGTCGACCATCGCCTGCAGGACGAGGGTGATGAGCTCGCTGACCCCGTTGCCGCAGAACACGTCCTCGGGGGAGACCCCGCGGACGCCGCAGCGGCGGTAGTAGTCCGCGACGGCCTTCCGGGCCGCCGGGATGCCGCGCGAGTCGGAGTACGCCTGCCCGTCCCCGAGGTTCCGCGCGACGGCGTCCACCAGCTCGGGCCGGGCGTCCAGGCCGAACGGGCGCATGTTGCCCAGGTTGAGCCGGAGCACGTCGTGCCCCTCGGCCTCGAGGCGCATCGCCTCGGTGAGGATGGGGCCGCGCACGTCGTACCGGACGTCGCGGAGTCGGCGGGACTGGCGGTAGGTCTGCATGGTCTCCATCCCAGCCCCGAAGTGGCGCGGGCGGAAGATCCACTTCGCGCATT
>NZ_JAALDU010000029.1 GCF_014145015.1 Dietzia sp. E1
AACGCCCGACCAGCACCGTGGGCCACTGCAGTCGCGCCGGGACGTCGTCCTCCTCGTCGTCGTCGGCGTGCCCTGAACCCACCCCCGACCCGCCGGATACCCTTGGACGCGGACCCGCGCCGACCGGCGCGTGGCCAGGTGGGCGGACGCGGGGCGCGACACGGCACCGCACCGCCGCCACGGACTACGGGAAGGCTCGAAGGTTATGGCAGGCGAACGACAGTGGGGCACCTATGACCTCATCGTGGTGGGGTCGGGTTTCTACGGTCTGACGGTCGCCGAGCGGGCGGCGAGCGAGCTCGGCAAGCGCGTGCTGGTGCTCGAGCGGCGTCACCACATCGGCGGCAACGCCTACTCCGAGCCCGAGCCCGAGACCGGCATCGAGATCCACAAGTACGGCGCGCACCTGTTCCACACCTCCAACGAGCGCGTGTGGGAGTACGTCAACCGCTTCACGTCGTTCACCGGCTACCAGCACCGCGTGTTCGCCATGCACAAGGGCACCGCGTACCAGTTCCCCATGGGCCTGGGCCTGATCTGCCAGTTCTTCGGCCGCTACTACTCGCCCGACGAGGCCCGCGCGCTCATCGCCGAGCAGGCCTCCGAGTTCTCCTCCGAGGAGGCGGCGAACTTCGAGGAGAAGGCCATCTCCCTCATCGGCCGCCCGCTCTACGAGGCGTTCATCAAGGACTACACGGCCAAGCAGTGGCAGACCGACCCCAAGAACCTGCCCGCCGGCAACATCACCCGCCTGCCCGTGCGGTACACGTTCGACAACCGCTACTTCAACGACACCTACGAGGGCCTGCCCGTCGACGGCTACACCGCGTGGCTGGAGAACATGGCGGCGCACGAGAACATCGACGTGGTGCTGGACACCGACTGGTTCGACGTCCGCGACGACGTCCGTGCCGCCAGCCCCGACGCCCCGGTCGTCTACACCGGCCCGCTGGACCGCTACTTCGACTACGCCGACGGCGAGCTGGGCTGGCGCACCCTGGACTTCGAGACCGAGGTCCTGCCGACCGGCGACTTCCAGGGCACCCCGGTGATGAACTACAACGACGCGGAGTACGACTACACCCGCATCCACGAGTTCCGGCACTTCCACCCCGAGCGGAAGAACTACCCCACGGACAAGACCGTGATCATGCGTGAGTACAGCCGCTTCGCCGAGCGCGAGGACGAGCCGTACTACCCGATCAACGAGTCCACGGACCGCGAGAAGCTCGCCGCCTACCGCGACCGCGCCAAGGCCGAGACCGCCGCCAACAAGGTGCTGTTCGGCGGCCGACTGGGCACGTACCAGTACCTGGACATGCACATGGCCATCGCGTCCGCGCTGACGATGTTCGACAACACGCTGGCGCCGCACCTGCGCGACGGCGCGCCGCTCGCCGACGGCTGATCCCCCCGCCCCACGCGCCACGCGCAACCGCGCGCCCGCGCGAAATCCGCTACTCCCCGGCGGGATCCGCTACTCCTACCGGGGTAGCGGATCCGTCGTCGGGGTAGCGGATTCGGGCGCGGTGTCCGAGGGCGCGTAGGCGACGAGTTCGTGGACGGCGGCGTCGCGCTGCGCGGCGTGCACGATCGTCGGCTTGGCCTCGCCGAGGTGCTGCAGCACGGGCGTGACCGACGTCCAGAAGCGGCTCAGCGAGCTCAGGCCCTCGTTCTCGGCCCGTGCCTGTGCGCGTTCGGCCCGCGTGTCGTCAGCGCGCGTGGGGTGCAGCGCGGCGCGCTTGCCCTCGATCCGGTCGTCCTTGCGCTGCGAGATGACGTACCCCAGCGCGAACGCCACGCTCCGCGGCATCCGCCCGGACAGCAGCACGTGCGCCTCCGGGTAGTCGTCGAGCACCTGCTCCACAGCCCCGGACAGCTCCTCCACGAGCCGCGCGAACGCCCGTCGATCCACCTGCCGGCCGCTCGCGCCCGGGTACCAGCGCCCGGCGGGCAGCGTCCACGGGCGGAGCGTGGCGTCGGCCGCCGCGGCGGTGTCCGCGACCG
>NZ_JAALDU010000002.1 GCF_014145015.1 Dietzia sp. E1
GCGGTCCGGCTGCTTTCAAGCCGGACGAGCCCTCAACCCATCATGGCAGTCATCTCCATGAAGCAGCTGCTCGACGCAGGCGCCCACTTCGGCCACCAGACCCGCCGCTGGAACCCGAAGATGCGTCGGTTCATCTTCACCGACCGCAACGGCATCTACATCATCGATCTGCAGCAGACCCTGACGTACATCGACCAGGCGTACGAGTTCGTCAAGGAGACCGTCGCCCACGGCGGCACCGTCCTGTTCGTCGGCACCAAGAAGCAGGCCCAGGAGGCCATCGCCGAGGAGGCCGCCAAGGTCGGGATGCCGTACGTCAACCAGCGTTGGCTGGGTGGTATGCTCACCAACTTCCAGACCGTGCACCAGCGGCTCCTGCGGCTCAAGGAGCTCGAGTCGATGGAGCAGACGGGTGGATTCGAGGGTCGCACCAAGAAGGAGATCCTCATGCTCACGCGCGAGAAGAACAAGCTCGAGCGCACGCTCGGCGGTATGCGTGACATGAGCAAGGTCCCCTCCGTGGTGTGGGTCGTCGACACCAACAAGGAGCACATCGCCGTCGGCGAGGCGCGCAAGCTCAACATCCCGGTCGTCGCGCTGCTCGACACCAACTGTGACCCGGATGTCGTCGATTACCCGATCCCGGCGAACGACGACGCCATCCGTTCGGTCACCGTGCTGACCCGCGTCATCGCCTCCGCCGTCGCCGAGGGCCTGAAGGCCCGCTCGCAGGCCGGCAAGGCCACCGGCGAGGAGGCCGAGCCGCTCGCCGAGTGGGAGACCGAGCAGCTCGACCAGGTCACCGGTGGCGCCGCCACCGAGGGCACCGAGGGTCCCGCCGCGGACGTCACGGGCACCGAGTCGCCCGCCGCCGAGGCCCCCGCGGCCGAGGTCCCCGCCGAGGCCCCGGCCACCGAGGCCTGATCCGCACCTCCAGCTCGAGCGCCATCGGGCCCGGCCGCCCACGATCCCCCAGGGGATCTTCCGGGGGCCGGGCCCGAGGTGTCTTGAGGCGGTGGGCGGCCGTCCCCGGACGCCCCGGCGTCTAGGGTGGAGACGATCGCGCCCGCCGACCGACTCTTCAACACCTTTCCCGACACATCACGAACCCCTTTAAGGAGGGTCGCCCCACAATGGCGAACTACACCGCTGCCGACGTCAAGCGTCTGCGTGAGCTCACCGGCTCCGGGATGATGGACTGCAAGAAGGCCCTGGAGGAGACCGACGGCGACTTCGACAAGGCCGTCGAGGTCCTGCGCATCAAGGGTGCCAAGGACGTGGGTAAGCGCGCCGAGCGCACCACCGCCGAGGGCCTGGTCGCCATCAAGGACGGCGTCATGATCGAGCTCAACTCCGAGACCGACTTCGTCGCCAAGAGCGCCGAGTTCATCGCGCTCGCCGACAAGATCGTCGACGTGGCCGCCTCGCAGGGCATCTCGGACCTCGACGCCCTCAACGCCGCCGAGCTCGACGGTGCCACCGTCGCCGACGCCGTCGTGTCGTTCTCCGCCAAGTCCGGCGAGAAGCTGGTCCTGCGCCGCGTGGGCAAGCTCGACGGCCCGGTCGCCGTCTACCTGCACAAGCGCTCCTCCGACCTGCCGCCCGCCGTCGGCGTCATGGTCGCCTACTCGGGTGAGGGCGAGGCCGCCGAGTCCGCCGCCCGCGCCGCCGCGATGCAGATTGCCGCGCTCAAGGCCCAGTACGTCTCCCGCGACGAGGTCCCCGCCGACATCGTCGCCAAGGAGCGCGAGATCGCCGAGGCCACCGCCCGCGAGGAGGGCAAGCCGGAGCAGGCCCTCCCGAAGATCGTCGAGGGTCGCCTCAACGGCTTCTTCAAGGACGTCTGCCTCCTCGACCAGCCGTCGGTCACCGACAGCAAGAAGACCGTCGGTGCCCTGCTCGACGAGGCCGGCGCGAAGGTCTCGGCCTTCCTGCGCTTCGAGGTCGGCCAGGCCTGATCCGACCCGGACCCGTCACCAGGGGTCCCACACGACGGCGGCACCCGGGGGAATCCCGGGTGCCGCCGTCGGCGTCTGTCGGCGGTCTGCAGACCCGGGTGTCCCCGCGTCCGGCGGGCTGCGGTGTGACGGCAGGGGCGATAGGGCAGAATGAACGCGGTCCCACCATGGGCCGCACGCCACCCCGACGACACCCCGTCGGGGGCGTTGACGCGCGACACGGGCTCGATCCGCCCGGGACGAGGAGAACGATGACCGACCCGCGGGACGGCTACAGGCGAGTGATGCTCAAGCTGGGCGGCGAGATGTTCGGCGGCGGCGGCGTGGGTATCGACCCGGATGTGGTCCAGTCGGTCGCCCGTCAGATCGCCGAGGTGTCCCGCACGGGGGCGCAGATCGCGATCGTGATCGGGGGCGGGAACTTCTTCCGCGGCGCCCAGCTGCAGCAGCGTGGCCTCGACCGCGCCCGCAGCGATTACATGGGGATGCTGGGCACCGTGATGAACTGCCTCGCCCTCCAGGATTTCCTCGAGCAGGAGGGTGTCTCCACGCGCGTCCAGACCGCCATCCACATGGGGCAGGTCGCCGAGCCGTACATCCCGCTGCGCGCCGAGCGGCACCTGGAGAAGGGGCGCGTCGTGATCTTCGGAGCCGGCATGGGCATGCCCTACTTCTCGACCGACACCACCGCGGCGCAGCGCGCGCTGGAGATCAAGGCCGACGTGCTGCTGATGGCCAAGGCCGTCGACGGAGTGTACTCGGACGATCCGCGCACGAACCCCGATGCCGAGCTGTTCACCCGCATCGAGCACCGCGAGTGCCTCGAACGCGGGTTGAAGGTGGCCGACGCCACCGCGTTCAGCCTCTGCATGGACAACAACATGCCCATCCTGGTCTTCAACCTCCTCACCGAGGGCAACATCGCTCGCGCCGTGGCCGGTGAGCAGATAGGGACCCTGGTCAGCAGCTCTGACTGACGCGGCGCAGACCGAAGCAGCCCGGACCGACCCGCCCGCCACCGGACCACAGCCACCGACGAGAACGAAAAGAGACGCACATGATCGACGACACTCTGCTCGAGGCCGAGGAGAAGATGGAGAAGGCAATCGAGCACGTCCGTGACGAGCTCGCCTCCATCCGCACCGGCCGAGCCAACCCGGGCATGTTCAACCGTGTGCTCTGTGAGTACTACGGGACGCTCACCCCGATCACCCAGATGTCCAGCATCACCGTCCCCGAGCCGCGGATGCTGATCATCAAGCCGTATGAGATGTCGCAGATCGGCCCCATCGAGAACGCGATCCGCAACTCGGACCTCGGCGTCAACCCGACCAACGACGGGCAGGTCCTGCGCGTGACGGTGCCGCAGCTCACCGAGGAGCGGCGTCGTGACCTGGTCAAGCAGGCCAAGGCCAAGGCCGAGGACGGCCGGATCGCGGTCCGCGGCGTCCGTCGCAAGGCGATGGACGAGCTCAAGCGCATCCAGAAGGACGGCGAGGCCGGCGAGGACGAGGTCACCGCCGCCGAGAAGGAGCTCGACAAGCTCACCCAGCGCTACGTCGCCGATGTCGACGACCTGGTCAAGGTCAAGGAAGGCGAGTTGATGGAGGTCTGACCTCCCACCCCGATCCGCCCTTCACAGTCGAGGAGTACGCCGTGGACACCGCTCCCCCCGGACCGCCCGGGCCCACCGCCGCGGCCGCCGCACCTCCGTCGCGCGCCGGCCGGGACCTGACCCGAGCCATTCCCGTCGGGGTCGGCCTCGGCGCGCTCGTGATCGCGAGCATCGCCTTCACCCCCCGCGCCTGGTACATCGTCGCCGCGGGAGCAGTCGCGATCGGCACCTGGGAGGTGTTCAAGCGTCTGCGCCAGGCGCGGTTCCGGCTCCCGCTGATCCCGCTCCTGCTGGGCGGCCAGGCGACGGTGTGGGCGGGTTTCCTCAGCGGGGCGGAGGGCGCCTTCGCCGCGTTCGCCGTGACCACCGTCGTGGTGCTGGTGTGGCGACTGCTCATGGGCGGGTTGACCACCGCGCCGAAGAACTACATGCGGGACGCCTCGGTCGCGGTGTTCGTCCTGGTGTGGATCGCCGTCCCGGGCTCGCTGGGCGCCATGCTGTCCGACGGAGAGTTCGGGGCGCAGCGGGTCGTGGCGCTCATCCTGCTGGTCGTGTGCTCGGACGTCGGTGGCTACGTCGCAGGGGTGCTGTTCGGCAGACACCCGATGGTCCCGGCGATCAGCCCGAAGAAGTCCTGGGAGGGTTTCGCGGGGTCGCTGCTGTTCGCCACGGTCGGCGGCGCCACCGTCGTGGCGACGATGTTCGACGACAGCGTCTGGAAGGGGATCCTGCTCGGCGTCCTCACCGTGTTCACCGCGACGCTGGGCGACCTCGTCGAATCGCAGGTCAAGCGGGACCTCGGCATTAAGGACATGGGGACGATGCTGCCGGGCCACGGCGGTTTCATGGACCGCCTCGACTCCGTGCTGCCCAGCGCCGTCGTCGTCTGGGTCGTCTTCACCTACGTCGTGCCCACCTGAGCGGCCGGGCCCGTATGGGCCGGCCGCGGGACCGCCCGGGCCGACGGCGTGGGGAGCCGCCGGCCCGACGTGGTCAGTGCGCGCGGGCCGAGAGCTTGCGGGCCTTGCGCGCGCGCATCCGCAGCTGGAGGATCCGGAATCCGGCGAACAGTGCCATGATGAGCGCCCCGGCGATCGCCGCCAGGAGGATCAGCACCCCCAGTGGGAGACTGAACTCCCACCCGAGGTAGCGGACGTCGGTCGAGGTCGTGTTCTGCGCGATGAAGATCAGCAGCAGGACCGTCACCAGTGCGCCCAGGACGAGACCGACCCATGCCGATCCCAGGAGGCCGCCGGCGGTGTCGGGGTAGACGTCATCCCCGCTTGCCCGGCCCGGTCGTGGACTGTCGGTCGCCCCGTCCAGGGGGGCCGGCGCCGAGTCGCCGACATCGGTTCGCGCGGCGGGCAGCCCACCCGGCGCGTCGTCTGCGCCCGGATGATCAGGGTCGACGGGATCGTGTGATCGTGTGGCCATAGCAGAACTGTATGTGCTCATCTCCCCGGGCGGCACCGTTGGCGGTGTGTCCTGCGCGTTCGTTTCTGACAGAATGGCCGAATCATGGCTGATCCTCTTCCCCTCGTCTTTGACGCCCCCCGCCGCGGGCTGCCCCCGCGCCACTTCGCCGACCTCGACTCCGACGGCCGCGCGGTGGCGATGGGTGACCTCGGAGTTCCCTCGTTCCGCGGGAAGCAGCTGGCGAACCAGTACTTCGGGCGGCTCGAGGCGGACCCGCGCGAGATGACCGACCTCCCGGCCGATCTGCGTGACCGGGTGGGGCAGGAACTCTTCCCGCCGCTCACCATGTCGCTGCGTCACGTCTCCGCGGACGAGGGCACCACCCGCAAGACCCTGTGGAAGCTGCACGACGGCTCGCTGGTGGAGAGCGTGCTCATGCGCTACCCGGATCGGGCGACGGTCTGCATCTCGAGCCAGGCCGGCTGTGGCATGGCGTGCCCGTTCTGCGCGACGGGTCAGGGCGGCCTCCAGCGGAACCTGTCGACGGCGGAGATCCTCGAGCAGGTCCGCGTGGCGGCGCGGGCACTGCGGGACGGCGAGATCCCGGGGGGACCGGGGCGCCTGTCGAACGTGGTGTTCATGGGGATGGGTGAGCCGCTGGCCAACTACAAGCGCGTCCTCGCCGCGGTCCGCGGGATCATCTCGCCCCCGCCGTCCGGTTTCGGGCTCTCGCAGCGGTCGGTGACCGTGTCGACGGTCGGGGTCGTCCCCGCCATCCACAAGCTCGCCGAGGAAGGACTCCAGGTCACCCTCGCCGTGTCGCTGCACACCCCCGACGACGAGCTCCGCGACACCCTGGTGCCGGTGAACAACCGGTGGCCGGTGACCGAGGTGATGGACGCCGCCCGCCACTACGCCGACGCCACGGGCCGGCGCGTGTCCATCGAGTACGCGCTGATCCGCGATGTGAACGACCAGGTCTGGCGTGGGGAGATGCTCGGTCGGCTGCTCGCGCAGCGGCTCGGACCCATGGCGCACGTCAATCTCATCCCGCTCAACCCGACCCCGGGGAGCGAATGGGACGCCAGCCCCCGCCACCAGCAGGACGCCTTCGTCGCGGCCGTGCGCGCTGCCGGCGTCTCCTGCACCGTCCGCGACACCCGCGGGTCGGACATCGACGCCGCGTGCGGCCAGCTGGCGGCCGAGGGCTGATCGCCCCACCGACGAGAAGGGCCGCCACCGCTCCGGGGAGCGATGGCGGCCCTTCGTCATGGTCCGCCCGTCGTCAGTGCTTGGCGGGAGCGACGCCCTCCGGGTTCCGGGCTGCCTCGCCGGTCGCGACAGCGCTGGCCGCGGCGTAGTGGTGAGCGGAGACCTCGTGGATCCGGCTCTTCTTGAGGGTGTCGTCCTTCTTGGGACGCAGCGAGATGACCATCCAGATGGCCAGGAACGCGGCGATGCTCACCAGCCAGATGTTCTCGACCCGGCCGATGTGGTTCCCGAAGAGCATCGCCAGGAGGAACAGGACGAAGAACCCGCCCACGGCGACGCCGACCATCCTGCTGTGCTTGTGCCAGCCCCAGGCGACCGAGGGCTCGTCCACGGAACTGATCCCGTTGACGACGATCTCCCTGCTGGTGTGGTGTCCGTCAGCGCTCATGCTCCCCGGTTCTCCTCACGGCTCGCTGGCAGCCCTGCGGGCCGCCGACATCGTGCCCAGTTTGTCACACCGCGTTCTCAGGTCGACGCCGAACCCGCCGCGGGAGGCCCCCGAGGGGGTCGTCCGATGCGGCACACACGGCCGTCGGCGTGGACAATGGCGGGGTGACCACGCGCGTTCTCGTCCTCGGCAGTACCGGCTCGATCGGGACCCAGGCACTCGAGGTGACCTCGCAGGCCGGCGCCGACCGCTTCGAGGTGGTCGGTTTGGCCGCCGGTGGTGGCCGCGTCGATCTCCTCGCGGAGCAGATCCGCACGACCGGTGCGCGCGTCGTCGCGGTGTCGGACCCGACCGCGGCAGGGCGAATCGGCTCGGCGTTCCCGGACGTGACGGTCCTGTCCGGCCCGTCCGCGGCGACGCGACTGGTGGACGCGGTCGAGTCGGACGTGGTGCTCAACGGCATCGACGGGTCGAGGGGACTGGGGCCGACCCTCGCCGCCCTGCGCTCGGGCGCCCGGCTCGCTCTGGCCAACAAGGAGTCGCTCGTCGCCGGGGGCGCGCTCGTCACGGGGGCGGCCGCGCCGGGGCAGTTGATCCCGGTGGACTCGGAGCATTCCGCGATGGCGCAGTGCCTGCGTGCGGGCGCGAGCGACGAGGTGGCCTCGCTGGTCCTCACCGCGTCCGGTGGCCCGTTCCGCGGTCGGACGCGCGCGGAGCTGGCCGACGTCACGGCCGAGGAGGCCCTGCGCCACCCCACGTGGGCGATGGGCCGGATGATCACGCTCAACTCGGCGACGCTGGTCAACAAGTCTCTCGAGCTCATCGAGGCGCACCTGCTGTTCGGGGTGCCCTACGACCGGATCGACGTCACGGTCCACCCGCAGTCGGTGGTGCACTCGGCCGTGACCTTCGTCGACGGCGCGACGGTGGCCAAGGCGTCGCCGCCGTCGATGAAGCTCCCGATCGCGCTGGCCCTGGGCTGGCCCGACCGCATCCCGGGTGCGTCGACGCCGCTGGATTTCACCCGCGCGCACACGTGGACGTTCGAGCCGGTCGACACCGGGACCTTCCCCGCGGTCGAGGTGGCCCGCGCGGCCGGCGAGGCGGGTGGCCTGCGCACGGCGGTGTTCAACGCGGCCAACGAGGAGGCCGCGCCGGCGTTCCTCGACGGTCGGATCCGGTTCACGGACATCGTGGACGTGGTGGCGGAGACCGTCGGCGCCGCGGACGAGTGGTCGTCTGATCCGCGGGATCCCGACGACGTCGCGGCGGCGGAGTCCTGGGCGCGGCGGCACGCCGCGGCCATCGTCACGGGCCTGGAGGGCTGAGTCGTGCTGATCGTCGGGATCGTCCTGTTCGCGCTGGGGATCATGGTATCGATCGTGCTCCACGAATACGGGCACATGAGGGTGGCCCTGTGGTCGGGGATGAAGGTGCGCCGGTTCTTCGTGGGCTTCGGCCCGACCCTGTGGTCGGTGCGGCGGGGCGGGATCGAGTACGGGCTCAAGGCGATCCCGCTGGGAGGCTTCTGCGACATCGCGGGGATGACCGCGTACGACCGGCTGCCTCCTGAGGACGAGCCGAAGGCCATGTGGCGTCAGGCGTGGTGGAAGCGCGTCGCGGTGCTGCTGGCGGGGCCGTTCATGAACATCGTGCTGGCGATCGCCCTCTTCTACACGGTCGCCCTGGGGTGGGGGCTGGCCAACCGGGACGTCCAACCGATCCCGACCGACCGGGTCGCCGCGGTGGTCGGTGACACGTGCGCGAGTGCGGACGACTGTGGCATCGGCGTGGGCCCCGCCGGTGAGGCGGGGATCCTCCCGGGCGACCGGATCACCGCCGTCGACGGGGTCCCCGTGGTGAGCTGGGCCGACCTGTCGGAGGTGGTGTCGGCGCGCCCCGGCGAGACCGTGCCGGTGGCGTTGGAGCGGGACGGGGAGGAGGTGACGACGACGACGAGGTTGACGTCGTCGACCGTCGACGGTCAGGAGCGTGGAGCGCTCGGTGTCCGGCTCTCGGAGGACGGGATCCCGCAGGAGATCCTCGACGACCCCGCGTATCAGACCGTCAACACCTATGACGCGCTCTCCGCGGTGCCCGCGACCTTCGTCTTCACCGGCGAGATGGTGGAGGCGACCGTCGAGGGGCTGATCTCGTTCCCGGCGAAGATCCCGGCCGTCGCGGCGTCGATCTTCGGTGCGGAGCGGGCCGAGGACTCGCCGGTGTCAGTGGTCGGGGCCAGCTACATCGGCGGACAGGCGGTCGAGCAGGGGCTGTGGAGTCTGTTCCTGCTCTTCCTGGCCGGGCTCAATCTCTTCCTCGGCGCGTTCAATCTCGTGCCGTTGACGCCGTTCGACGGCGGCCACATCGCGGTGGTGTTCTACGAGAAGATCCGCGACGCGGTGCGGAGGCTGCGCGGGCTGGCCCCCGGCGGCCCGGCCGACTACGAGAAGCTGGCGCCGCTGACGATGGCGGTGTTCGTCCTGCTGATCGGCGTGTCCGCGATCGTCATCACCGCCGACTTCGTCAACCCGATCCTGCTGCCTGGCTGAGCCGACCCACACCCACCTCGCCCCCGTCGCCGGTTACCCGGATAATGGCGGTCGGGACTCGTGGGCACCCGGCCCGCAGCCCCTACGGAAGGCCTGTTGTGAACGACTCATCCTCGATCCCGGTCGGACTGGGTATGCCCGACGCACCGCCGCCGGTGCTGGCGCCGCGGCGCAGAACCCGGCAGCTGTACGTCGGCCCGGTCGGCGTGGGCAGTGATCACCCGGTCTCGGTCCAGTCCATGACCAACACCAAGACGCACGACATCAACTCGACGCTGCAGCAGATCGCCGAGCTCACGGCGTCCGGCTGCGACATCGTCCGCGTGGCCTGCCCGCGTCAGGAGGACGCCGATGCGCTGTCGACGATCGCCCGCAAGTCGCCGATCCCGGTGATCGCCGACATCCACTTCCAGCCCAAGTACATTTTCGCGGCGATCGACGCCGGGTGTGCGGCGGTGCGCGTCAACCCGGGCAACATCAAGGAGTTCGACGGGCGCGTCAAGGAGGTCGCCAAGGCGGCCGGTGACGCGGGCATCCCCATCCGTATCGGCGTCAACGCGGGCTCGCTGGACCCGCGGCTGCTGGCCAAGTACGGCAAGGCCACGCCCGAGGCGCTCGTGGAGTCCGCCGTGTGGGAGGCCTCGCTGTTCGAGGAGCACGGGTTCGGTGACATCAAGATCTCGGTCAAGCACAACGATCCGGTGATCATGGTCGAGGCGTACCGACAGCTCGCCGCCCAGACCGACTACCCGCTGCACCTCGGCGTGACGGAGGCGGGCCCGGCGTTCCAGGGCACCATCAAGTCCGCCGTCGCGTTCGGCGCCCTGCTGGCCGAGGGCATCGGCGACACGATCCGTGTCTCCCTCTCGGCCCCGCCGGCCGAGGAGATCAAGGTCGGCGCGCAGATCCTGCAGTCGCTCAACCTGCGACCGCGGAAGCTGGAGATCGTCTCGTGCCCCTCCTGCGGTCGCGCGCAGGTCGACGTGTACAAGCTCGCCGAGGAGGTCACCGCCGGCCTGGAGGGGATGAGCGTTCCGCTGCGCGTGGCCGTGATGGGTTGCGTGGTCAACGGACCGGGCGAGGCGCGTGACGCCGATCTGGGTGTCGCCTCGGGTAACGGCAAGGGGCAGATCTTCGTCAAGGGCGAGGTCATCAAGACGGTGCCGGAGGCGGCGATCGTGGAGACCCTCATCGAGGAGGCCATGCGGATCGCCGACGAGATGGGCGAGACGGTGGGGGAGGCCGCCGAGGGCCAGGGCCCCCAGGTCAAGGTCACGCGATAGGCCGTGACCGACACGGCTGCGCCGGACACCGGGATCGGTGGGTGCCGGGAGGTCGGCCCGGGCGAGTCCCGGGCCGTGTCCGATGTGCTGGCGTCCGATCCGCTGGTCGCGGCGCCCGCCGCGGAGAAGTTCGCGACGTCGGGCGTGGTGGCCGGTGCGGACGGGCGGTTCCTCACCCTCGGCGGTCCCGCGCGGTCGCTGGTCTTCGTCGGCAGCTCCGTGCTGCCGCTGCGCGGTGACGACGCCGATCACCGCGCGCTCGGCCGCGCGGTCGCCGGCCTCGGGCTCGGTCCCATGTCCGTCCACGGTCGGCGGGAGCAGGTGGCCTCCCTGTGGCCGGCCCTCCGTGACGCCTGGGGGGAGGCCAGGGAGTACCGGGACCAGCAGTACCTCATGACGCTGGAGCGCCCGGTGGATCCCGCCATGATTCCCGACGGGATCCGTCCGGCCACCCTGGAGGAGTTCGAGCCGGTTCTGGCGGCCGCCGCGGCCATGTATCGCGAGGAGCTGCGCGCCGACCCGTTCGCCGTGGGAGCGGGGATCCCGTTCCGTCGTCGCGTCGCCCGCTCGTTGGCGCGGGGACGGACCTGGATCGGGCTCGAGCGGGGCGAGGTGGTCTTCAAGGCCGACGTCGCCGCTCTCGCCCCGCGGGTCGCGCAGATCCAGGGCATTTGGGTCCACCGGGACAAGCGGGGCGCCGGTCTCGGATCGGGGGGGACGGCCGCGGTGTGCGCGGCGCTCCGGTCCCGCGGGCTCACGCCGTCGCTCGTGGTGAACGGGGCCAATGTCGCCGCCCGCGCCGCCTACCGCCGCGTCGGCATGACCGACGCCGTCGACTACGCGACGGTCCTGCTGTGATCGGCACGGCCGCCGCCGCGCGGGCCCGACCCCGAGCGGGGTACCGCGGCCACCGCGGCTTCGGCCCGGGTCGGGCGCTGTGGGACAGTGGACCGGAAGTCGGATCGTGAGCTCGGATTTCTCGAATCGCACGGAGGGTAGGACGGCGATGGACAGGACAGCGACGGTGATCACCGGACACGGCACCTCGCAGGGGAGGGCCGCGTGAGCGTTCCCGCCCCAGCCACTGGGCCCGTCACCACTGGGCCCGTCACCACCGCGGCCGTCACGACTGCGCCCGTCACCGGGGCGCCGGTCGGCGGTGCCGTGGCCGATCCGGGTTTCCGGTCGCAGCGTGGAGCCGACCGGGTCATGCGACGCCTCCTCGGTATCCACGAGATCGACAGGAAGGCCGGCTCGGGCGCGCACCGGGCGTTCCGGATCTCCGTTCTCGTGTCCGCCGTGCGCTGCCTCATCACGTACCTCGCGATCCCGATCCTCGTGCCGCTGCTCAGCCTGTCCGGGTGGGTGGCGGCCCCGGTCGGCATCGCGCTGTGCGTCATCGCCGTGGTCAACGGAGTGGTGAGTGTGCGGCGTTTCTGGGCGTCCGACCACGCCCGGCGCTGGACCTACACCGCCTTCATGGGCGTCGTGTTCGTCATCCTCGGCGTGGCCATGGTCTCCGAGTTGAGCCGGTTGGGGGTGATGTGATGGATCCGCGACAGAACCCCGACGCCGGGGCCGGGCAGGACGACCGGGTGGAGCCCGACGAGACCGGCCGGTCCCCGGGCGGCGACGTGCTCACCATGTGCCTCTTCGGGGCCATGGTGATCATCGCCTCGATCTGTTTCGTCATCTGGTGACCCGCCGCCCCCGCCCGTGAGCACCGGCGGGGCCGGTCGGCTCGACGCGGCCTATCCTGGTGGTATGACCACCTCCACCCGCCAGCCCCTCGTCCCCGGTGACCCCACCCCGATACGGACGGTGCCCGACTCGATCCCACGTCCGGAGTACGTGTGGCGCGACCGCGTCGACGAGGCCAACGGCGAGGCGTGGGTGCAGCCGCCCGAGGTGATCGACGCGATGCGCGTGGCCAGCAGGATCGCGGCGGACGCGCTCGTCGCCGCCGGCGAGGCCGTCGCGCCGGGCGTGACCACGGACGAGATCGACCGGATCGTCCACGAGTACCTGTGTGACCACGGGGCCTATCCGTCGACGCTGGGGTACAAGGCGTTCCCCAAGTCGTGCTGCGTCTCGCTCAACGAGGTCATCTGCCACGGCATCCCGGACACCACGGTGATCCGGGACGGAGACATCGTGAACGTGGACGTGACGGCCTATATCCAGGGCGTGCACGGCGACACGAACGCGACGTTCCTCGCCGGCGAGGTCAGCGACGAGGTGCGACTGCTGGTCGAGCGGACCGAGGAGGCGATGAACCGCGGGATCAAGGCCATCCGCCCCGGACGCGAGGTCAACGTCATCGGTCGCGTCATCGAGTCCTACGCCCGGAGGTTCGACTACACGGTGGTCCGTGAGTTCACGGGTCACGGCGTCGGGCCGACCTTCCACAACGGTCTGGTCGTCCTGCACTACGACGACCCGTCGCGGACCGAGGTGCTCGAGCCGGGCATGACGCTGACCGTCGAGCCGATGATCTCCCTCGGCGGCCCGGGATTCGAGGTCTGGGACGACGACTGGACCGTGACGACCGCGGACAAGGCGTGGACCGCTCAGTTCGAGCACACGGTCGTCGTGACCGAGGACGGCTACGAGATCCTCACCCTGCCCTCCGGCTCCTGACCCGCCCGGACCGGACGCGGCCCGGCCCGTATGTTGCCGGGCGCGCGCCCGGCCCGTGGCGACCGGGATATGGACGGTCGTCCCGATGCGGCCTCGAGCGTGGACACGACAGTGCATACTGTCCAGCATGATCGACTCGCCCCGTGGACCCGTGGACCAGATCGACCTGTTGGTGGTGGGCGCCGGTTTCGGCGGTATCGCCATGGCCGACCGTCTCCTGCGCGAGGGGCGGGGCCGCGACTTCCTCGTCCTCGAGGCCGCCGACGAGGTCGGCGGGACCTGGCGCGACAACACGTACCCGGGCTGCGCCTGCGATGTGCCGACGGCGTTGTACTCGCTGTCCCGTCACGCCCACCCCGGGTGGTCGCACTCGTTCGGACGCCAGCCCGAGATCCACTCCTACCTGGTGTCGGTCGCCGACCGTATAGGCCTACGTGAGCGGCTCGTCACGTCGTGTGAGGTGACCGCGGCGAAGTGGGACGCGACCGAGGGGACGTGGGTCGTCGACACCAGTCGCGGGCAGGTGCGGGCGCGTCACCTCGTGGCGGCGACGGGCGCTCTCTCCGCACCGTCGGTTCCCCGTCTCCCGGGACTCGACTCGTTCGAGGGGGAGGTGTTCCACTCCGCCCGGTGGCGACACGACATCCCACTTGAGGGCAAGAGGGTCGCGGTGGTGGGCACCGGGGCCTCCGCCGTGCAGTTCGTCCCCGAGATCGCGGGGACGGCCGAGCACGTGACGGTGTTCCAGCGGACACCCGGGTGGATTCTGCCCCGGCTCGACCGTCCGATCTCCGAACGCCGCAAGACGCTGTACCGGCGACTGCCGCTCCTGCAGAAACTCGTCCGCGGGCGCATCTATCTGGGGCGCGAGCTGTACGTCGTCGTGTTCACCCGCGCGCAGTTCCTGCTGCGCTTCTTCGAGTGGTTCGCGCGGTTCTACCTCTTCCTCAAGGTCCGCGATCGCCGCATGCGCAGAGCGCTCACCCCGGACTTCTCGATCGGCTGTAAACGTGTCCTGCTCACCAGCCACTGGCTCCCCGCACTGACGCGCCCGGACGTGACCCTCGTCCCCGGAGCGGCGTCCGCGGTCACGCCGCGAGGATTGGTCGCCGACGACGGGACCGAGCACGCGGCGGACGTGATCATCTTCGGCACCGGGTTCCAGCCGACCGAGCCACCGATCTCGAAGGTGATCACCGGAGCGGACGGCCGCACGCTCGCCGAGCACTGGGACGGTAGCCCGCGCGCCCACAACGGCGTCACCGTCGCCGGCTTCCCCAACCTGTTCCTGCTCTACGGACCCAACACCAATCTGGGGCACTCGTCGATCGTGTACATGCTGGAGTCGCAGGCCGAACACGTCCTCCGCCTGCTCGAGCTGGCGGAAGGATCGGGGAGCGGGACGATCCAGGTGCGGGCCGAGGTGGAGCGGGCCTACGCCGATCGCATGGACCGCGAGCTGGCCCACACGGTGTGGAATCAGGGCGGGTGCTCGAGCTGGTACATCGACTCGCGCGGCCGGAACTCGCTGCAGTGGCCGACGTTCACGTTCCGGTACCGCGAGCAGGTCCGCGCCGTGGACCCGGAGGACTTCGTCCTCACCTGACCGCGTCGGCCGCGGACTAGAAACCGCGGTCGGGGAAGTCCAGCCCGAGGAGCGCGTTCTCGACCACCTCGGCCATCGCCGGGTGGATCCAGTACTGACGCCGCGCGAGATCGGGCACGGTGATCTCGAACTCCATCGCCTGGATGAGGATCTGGATCAGCGACGGCGCGTGGGCACCCATGATGTGGGCGCCGAGCAGGAGGCCGGTCGCCCGGTCGGCGATGAGCTTGCAGCAGCCGACCGAGTCCTCCATCGCCCATCCGTAGGCCACGTCGCCGTAGTCCTGGGTCTTGACGGTCACGTCGTACCCCGCGGCCCGCGCCTCCGACTCGGTGAGGCCGACCGACGCGATCTGCGGCCACGTGAACACCGCGTACGGGACGTTGCTGTGGTGGAACGGGTGCAGATCGTCGGGGTGACGCAGGTTGTGCCCGAGCACGCGCTGTTCGTGGTTGGCGACGTGCTTGAGCTGGAACGGCGAGCTCACGTCGCCCAGCGCCCACACCCCGTCGGCGGTCGTGCGGCCGTACTCGTCCACCCGGACCCGGGCGCCGTCCATCTCCACCCCGGCGGAGTCGAGCCCGAGCAGATCGCCGTTCGGCGTGCGCCCGGTCGCGACGAGGAGCGCGTCGCCCGAGCAGCTCGAGCCGTCCTCGAAGCTGATCTCCACGCCCCGACGGTCCTCACCGGTCGCGGTCATGCTGGTGATCTCCTGACCGAGTCGCACGTCCCAGCGACGCCCGGCCGCGGCGGTGAACCGCTCCGCGAGTTCGCGGTCGAGATGCTTGAGCAGCACGTCGGAGCGGCCGATTACGGTGACCTCCACACCCAGGGAGGAGAAGATGTGCGCGAACTCGCAGGCGATGAAGCCGGATCCCTGGATGACGATCGACTTCGGCAGCTCCGGGATCCGCATGACGTCGTCGCTGGTGTGGTAGGCCACGCCGGCCTCGGTGACGATGTCGGGGATCGACGGACGGCCGCCGGCGGCGATGACGACCGAGTCGGCGGTGATGATCTCCCCGGTACCGGTGTCGATCGTGCGCGGGCCGACGAACCGCGCGTGACCGTCGTACACCGTGACGTTGTCGCAGCGGTTTCGCCGGTAGTCCTCGCCGCTGTTGGCGATGGGGTCGATCCGGCGTTCGAAGACCCGCGAGACGATGTCCGGCCACCGGACGCCGTCGAGCGTCGAGTCGACCCCGTAGGTCGACGAATGGGTGACCGAGGTGGCCGTGTCCGCCGCGTAGACGAACATCTTGGTGGGGATGCACCCGACGTTGAGGCAGGTGCCGCCGAACGTCCCCTTCTCGCAGATCGCGACGGACTTGTCGGCGAACGACTCGTCGACGAGCGAGTTGCCGCTGCCCGTGCCGATGACGACGAGATCGAAGTGGCGCGAGGGGGTCTGTGTCATTGCGGTCAGGACTCCTTGGGGTGTGCGGACAGGGTCTGGTCGAGCCAACGCCCGAGGTGATCGAAGACCACCTCGAGCACGTCGGAGCGGGAGAGGAAGACATCGTGGCGTGCGCCGTCGACGGGAACGTCCGTGACGTCCGCGGAGACGCGGTCGGCGAACCGTTGCATCGACCGGACGTCGAGGATGAGATCCGTGTCGACGTCGATCTCACCGTCGCGGGACCGCGTCCCCACCGACGACGCGGACGAACGCAGCAGCAGCACCGGCAACGGCAGACCGACGCCGGCCTGCAGGCGGCGCTGGGCGCGGCGTACCGCGGCGAGCCACCCGGCGCGGACACCCACCCCTCCGGGGGGTTTGAGGGTGGTGTCGAAGTGGAAGTCACCGTCGTGGTCGACGTGGGTGCTCACCACGTACCGGTCCGACGTGGGCAACGGCAGCCGGTAGAACGGGCGGACCGAGCCCAACGTCCGGATCACCGGATCGAGCACCGCGCGGGCGCGCTCCGGCACGTCGAGCTGGAACCAGGGGGAGTTCAGCACCACTCCCACGACGGGCTCCAGCGCGGACCTGTCGCGGCGCCGCGCCAGCCACAGGGGGACCACCAGGCCACCCGTGGAGTGCGCGAACACGAACACCGGCACGCCCGGGTGCTCGGCGACGATCACCTCGAGCGCCTGATCCAGCTCGTCGTCGTACCTCTCCAGGTCCGTCGTGAAATGCGGCGTCACACCCTCCCGCCTCGACCGGCCGCACTTGCGCAGGTCGATGCCGTACGTCGCCATCCCCCTCGCGGCGAGGAACTCGGCCAGGTGCGTGTGGAAGAAGTAATCGGACAGCCCGTGGACCACGAGTACCGCGGCGTCCGGCCGGGCCGGCGCCTCCTCGTGCCGCACCAGGGTCGCCGAGATGGGCCCCTCGCCGTCCGGATCGGTCCCCAGCGGGAGCTCGCGCCGGCGATAGGAAGGGCCCAGCAGATCGGGGATCCATCGCGGGTCGTCTCCGAGGGCGGCTGGATCGGGGGAGCGCGGCGACACGACGACCACCCTAGTCCGGTGTGCCGCGGCGGCGTCCCCGTGAGTAGGCTTGTAGCCCTGTGGGCGCGGGCCCCGAGGGACCGCCCCGCGTCGACGTGAGATTCGGGTCCACGACCAATGAGCGAGGGTAGCCGGTGACTTCAGACCAGGTGGCAAAGCACGGAACGACGGATGTGGCGCTCATCGGCGCGGGCACCATGAGCGCGACCCTGGGGGCGTTGCTGCGTCGGCTCCAGCCGGACTGGGACATCCAGATCTTCGAGCGGCTCGAGGGCCCGGCCATGGAGTCCTCCGACGCGTGGAACAACGCCGGCACCGGCCACTCCGCCCTGTGCGAGCTCAACTACTCGCCCAAGACCGCCGACGGCGACGTGGACATCACGAAGGCCGTTAACGTCAACGAGAAGTTCCAGGTCTCCCGCCAGTTCTGGTCCTACGCGGTGGAGAACACCATCCTCGGCGACCCGACGGAGTGGATCCGTCCCGTCCCGCACATGAGCTTCGTCGCCGGCAGGGACGGCCAGGACTACCTGCAGAAGCGCTACGACAAGCTCGCCGGGCACCCGCTGTTCCCGGGGATGAACCACACCACCGACTTCTCCGAGCTGGAGCGGCTCGTCCCCCTCATGGCGAAGGGCCGCTCGCCCGAGCAGCCGTTCGCGCTGAGCCACTTCTCCAACGGCACCGACGTCAACTTCGGTGCCCTCACCCGCCAGCTCGTCAAGTACCTCACCCGCACGGGCACCGAGGTGCACTACCAGAATCAGGTCAAGGACCTCGAGCGCAACACCGACGGGACGTGGCGCCTCACGGTGGCCAACCGCCACACGGGTGACGAGCGCACCGTCGACGCCAAGTTCGTGTTCGTCGGGGCGGGCGGCGGTGCCCTGCACCTGCTGCAGAAGTCCGGCATCCCCGAGATCAAGGGCATCGGCGGATTCCCCGTCGGCGGCCAGTGGCTGCGCTGCACCAACCCCGAGCTCGTCGAGCAGCACCAGGCCAAGGTCTACAGCCAGGCCTCCGTCGGCGCGCCCCCGATGTCCGTTCCGCACCTGGACACCCGCGTCATCGACGGCAAGAAGGGCCTGCTGTTCGGCCCCTTCGCCGGCTGGACCCCCAAGTTCCTCAAGATGGGCAGCTTCCTCGACCTGCCGTCGAGCATCCGGCTCGGCAACCTCCTGCCCATGGCCAACATCGGCCTCACCGAGATGAGTCTGGTCAAGTACCTCATCACCGAGCTGGCCAAGAACCACGGCGCACGCGTCGAGTCCCTGCGTGACTTCGTCCCGTCCGCGCAGGAGGGCGACTGGGAGAAGGTCGTCGCCGGCCAGCGGGTGCAGGTGATCAAGCCCAACGGTCGCGGCGGCACCCTCGAGTTCGGCACCGCCGTGGTCAACGCCGCGGACGGGTCCATCGCCGGCCTGCTCGGCGCGTCGCCCGGCGCCTCCACCGCGGTCGACGCCATGGTCGACGTTCTCCAGCGCTGCTTCCCGAGCCGGTTCGCCGAGTGGAAGCCCGCGCTCGAGGAGATGATCCCGTCGCTGGGTCGCAAGCTCGCCGAGGAGCCGGCGCTGTTCACCGAACAGTTCGAGCGGTCCACCCGGACGCTCAAGCTCGACCAGAAGGTCTGATCGACCGGCGCCGTCGCGCCGCCGTCCCGACGCCCTCATCCCCCGGCCACCTCCTCGAACGCGGCCGGGGGATGAGTCGTCTCACACGGCCCGGGTCGGCGACCGGGACGCCGCCGACGGCGGATAGGATCGGGGCATGATCCGGCCCGTGAACCCGTACCCCGTCGGCCTGGACCTCGAGGGCCGTCGCGTCGTGGTGATCGGCGGTGGATCCGTGGCGCAACGCCGCGTCCCCGTGCTGCTCGAGGCCGGCGCGGTCGTCCACCTCATCAGCCCGGAGGTCACGCCCACTCTCCAGGGGCTCATCGACGCGGGCCGTGTCTGGTGGGAACCCCGCGAGTACCGGACGGGGGATCTCGAGGGCGCGTGGTACGCGGTGGCCGCGACCAGGAACTCCCTGGTGAACGCCCGCGTCGCGGCAGAGGCGGAGCAGCACCGTACCTTCTGCGTCCGCTCCGACGCCGTCACGTCCGGCACGGCCGTGACCCCCGCTGTCGTCCGGCGGGGCCAGATGCTCGTGTCGGTCCTCACCGGTGACCGCGACCGGACCGCCGAGGCGCGCGACATCGTCGCGAAGGCCCTCGACGAGGCCGGTGCCGAGGCCCCGGAGGTCGACGAATCCCTGCGCGGGACCGTCGCCCTCGTCGGAGGGGGGCCGGGGGCGGACGACCTCATGACGGTCCGTGGGCGCCGATTGCTCGCCCGCGCCGACGTGGTGGTCGCCGACCGGCTGGCCCCGCAGCGTCCGCTCGCCGAACTACGCGCGGACGTCGAGATCGTCGATGCAGCGAAGATCCCGTACGGCCGCGCGATGGCCCAGGAGGCGATCAACGAGGTACTCGTGGACCGGGCGCGGGCCGGGAAGTTCGTGGTGCGGCTCAAGGGCGGCGACCCCTTCCTCTACGGACGTGGCTTCGAGGAGGCCCAGGCCTGCGCGGAGGCCGGGATCCCGTGCACGGTCGTTCCGGGCGTGTCCAGCGCGCTCGCCGTACCCGCCCTCGCGGGCATCCCCGTCACGAACCGCGGGATGACCCACGAGCTGACCGTCGTCTCCGGACACCTCCCGCCCGGGCACCCGGGTTCGCTCATCGACTGGGAGGCGCTCGCGCGGATGCGTGGCACGCTCGTTGTGCTGATGGGCGTCAAGAACTCGCCGGCGATCGCCGGTTCGCTCATGGCCGGCGGCCGGTCGCCCGAGACCCCGGCCGCGGTGGTCGTCGACGGCAGCCTCGAGGGCCAGTCGACATACCGTTGCTCCCTCGGCACCCTGGCCGCGACCCTTGAGGAGCACGAGGTGCGGCCGCCGGCCATCGTCGTGATCGGCGACGTCGCCGGCCTCCCACAGGTGCTCGCCGCCGACTGACGCACCCGGTCGCGCCCGCGGCGCCGCGGTTCCGCGCCGACCTCCGGCATGATGGCGTCGTGGGCACACCCAAGAAGATCGGCTTCCTGTCCTTCGGACACTGGATGGACCATCCGGACTCCGCGGTCCGGTCCGCCTCCGACGCGTTGCTCCAGAGCGTCGAGCTCGCGGAGGCGGCGGAGGAGCTCGGCGCGGACGGCGCGTACTTCCGGGTTCACCACTTCGCCCGCCAGCTCGGGACCCCCGCCCCGTTGCTCGCGGCCGTCGGCGCCCGGACCCGTCGGATCGAGGTCGGTACCGGCGTGGTGGACATGCGCTACGCCAACCCTCTCGGATTCGCCGAGGACATCGCCGCTGCCGATCTCCTCGCCGGCGGGCGCGTCCAGCTCGGGGTCTCCCGTGGATCGCCTGAGCAGGTGATCGACGGCTGGCGCTATTTCGGTTTCCGGCCCGGGGAGGGGGAGACGGACGCGGACATGGCCCGCCGCCACACGGAGGTCTTCCTCCGGGCGGTCGAGGGCGCGGCGTTCGCCGAACCCAATCCGCGTCCGATGTTCCCCAATCCGCCGGGTCTCCTGCGCATCGAGCCCCACTCCGAGGGCCTGCGGAAACGCATCTGGTGGGGCGCCGCCTCCGACGCTACCGCCCGGTGGGCCGCCTCGACGGGGATGCACCTCATGTCCTCCACCCTGAAGGCGGACGAGTCCGGAGAGCCGCTGCACGTCCAGCAGCGCCGGCAGATCGAGGCGTTCCGGGAGGAGTGGGCGCGCCACGACCACGGTTTCGCGCCGAGGGTCTCGGTGTCCCGGTCGATCGTCGCCATCACCTCCGACGCCGACCGGCGTTACTTCCTGGGCGGCGGGCAACGCGGAGATCAGTTCGGGGACATCGAACCGGGCCTGCGTGCGGTCTTCGGCCGCTCGTACGCGGCCGAGCCCGAGGAGCTGATCAAACAGCTCCGGGCCGACGAGGCGATCAGGGCGGCCGACACCCTGCTCGTGACCGTCCCGACCCAGCTCGGCGTCGACTACAACGCCCACCTGCTCGAGTCGATCCTCACCCATGTCGCGCCGGAGCTGGGCTGGCGCTGACCCCCGCCGGGTGACGGTGACCCGCCTGAGGAGTTCTACCCGGGGGCGGTGCCCGGCGCGGGGGCGTCGACTCAGGGGGCGGTGACCATCGTGACGACCGAGTCGGACTCGTGCTCGACCGTGTGGCCGGCACGACGTGCCACCCGGAGCAGCGAGGCGACGTCGTCCATCTCCGCCCGCGACGTCGCGAGGGTCCGCGCGAGCAGCCCCTTGTGGAACTTGGAGAAATGGGAGACCACCTTGCGGGTGCCGTCCGGATACTCCGTGACCACGTCGACCGTCACCGCGCCCGGGACCGGACCGAGCTGGTGGTAACCGCCCGAACGGAGGTCCACGACGAGGTCGTCGGCCCACGCCGCGGTGGCGGCGGTGAGCGACGGCTTCCACACCGAGCGAAGCGTCCCCAGCCCGGGCAGTTTCGTCGCCGCGGAGAGCCGGTAGTGGGGGATCGGGTCGGAGGCGCCGACGAGGCCGAAGAGCGCGGAGCCGATCCACAGGCGTGCCTCGGCCCGTGATCGCGCCGCGCCGCTCAGCGACGGCTGGTCGAGCGCGTCGTAGAGGACGCCCGTGTACCGGCTCAACGCCGGGGCGGTGGGGGACGACCACAACTGCGCGTTCAGCTCGACCTCGCCCGAGAGTCGCTCGCTCAACCCCAGAGCGGCGCGCGCGGCCTCCGGGTCACCGGTGCACAGGGAGACCAGCGACTCGACGACCATCTTCCGTGTGTCGCCGAGAGACGGTAGCGAGAGCGCCGTGAGATCGAGCGGGGCACCGGAGCCGCCGATGGACTTCGTCTCGGAAGGCGAGAGGAGGATACGCACCCGGCAGAGGCTACCGTCGGGCCGGTCCGGCACCCCCGGCGGCTACTCTGGATCACCGTGATCACGCGCCTGTCCCACCTGTTCCTCCGCACCCTCCGCGACGACCCGTCGGACGCGGAGGTCCTCAGCCACAAGCTGCTCGTCCGCGCCGGCTACATCCGCCGCGTCGCGCCCGGTGTGTACTCCTGGCTCCCGCTGGGGCTGCGCACGCTCAGGCGGGTCGAGCAGGTGGTCCGCGAGGAGATGGACGCCTTCGGCGCCCAGGAGATCAGCCTGCCCGCGCTCCTGCCCCGCGAGCCGTACGAGACCACCGGCCGGTGGACCGAATACGGTCCGGCCCTGTTCCGCCTCAAGGACCGCAAGGGCAACGACATGATGCTCGGGCCCACCCACGAGGAGCTCTTCACGCTCACGGTGCAGGGCGAGTACTCGTCGTACAAGGACCTGCCGGTCACCCTGTACCAGATCCAGACCAAATACCGCGACGAGGAGCGGCCCCGCGCCGGAATCCTGCGCGGCCGCGAGTTCGTCATGAAGGACTCCTACTCCTTCGATGTCGACGACGCCGGGCTCGAGCGCTCGTACCGGGCGCATCGTGACGCGTACCAGCGGATCTTCGACCGACTGGGCATCGAGTACGTCATCTGTGCGGCCACGTCCGGCGCGATGGGCGGATCGGCGTCGGAGGAGTTCCTCGCGGTGTCGGCCGCCGGAGAGGACACGTTCGTGCGATCGACGGACGGAGCGTACGCGGCCAACGTCGAGGCCGTCGTCACCCCCGCGCCCCCCGCACGTCCGCTGGAGGGCCTGCCCGAGGCGACCGTCCACGACACGCCCGACACCCCGACCATCGACTCGCTGGTCGCGTGGGCGAACTCCGCCGGTCTCGGCCGAGAGATCGGCGCCGCCGACACGCTGAAGAACGTGATGCTCAAGGTGCGCCGCCCCGGCGAGGAGTGGGAGCTCCTGGCGGTGGGCCTGCCCGGCGACCGTGAGGTGGACATGAAGCGGGTCGAGGCCGCCCTCGAGCCCGCCGAGGTCGCGATCCTGGAGGAAGCCGACTTCGCCGCCAACCCCTTCCTCGTCAAGGGGTACATCGGCCCCCGGGCGCTCCGGGACAACGAGGTCCGGTACCTGGTCGATCCCCGGGTGGTCGAGGGCACCGCATGGATCACCGGCGCCGACGAGCCGGGCCGCCACGTCGTGGACCTGGTGTGCGGGCGCGATTTCACGCCCGACGGGACGATCGAGGTCGCCGAGGTCCGCGAGGGCGATCCGGCACCGGACGGTCACGGCACCCTGACGCTCGCCCGGGGTATCGAGATCGGCCACATCTTCCAGCTCGGCCGCAAGTACACCGATGCCTTCGGGTTCGACGTGCTGGGGGAGAACGGAAAGCCCGCACGCGTCACGATGGGCTCGTACGGGATCGGCGTCTCGCGCCTGGTCGCCGTCCTCGCCGAGCAGTTCGCCGACGACAAGGGCCTCGTCTGGCCCGCGGAGGCCGCGCCGGCCGACGTGCACGTGGTGATCGCCAACAAGGACCAGGCCGCGATCGACGGGGCGGCGACCCTCGTGGAGGCGTTCGACCGGGCGCGACTCGAGGTCCTCTTCGACGATCGCAAGGCCTCACCGGGCGTGAAGTTCAAGGACGCCGAACTCATCGGCGTGCCCTGGGTCGTCGTGGTGGGTCGCGGCTGGTCCGAGGGGACGGTCGAGCTCCGCCACCGCGCCACCGGCGACGTCACCCAGGTGGCGGTCGACGGCGCCGCGGAGGAGATCATCCGGCTCATCGGCGCCGGGCGCTAGGGCCGTCAGGCGGAGGGCGGGAACCCGGGCAACGCCTCGAAGGGGGCGCCCGGGACCAACGTCCGCCACCGCGCGAGCTGCACCGCCGCCGCGCTGAGGGCGTCCACGCAGAACCGGCGGGTCTCCGGCGAGTCCGAACGGCCGAGCTCCACCCGCCACGCCTCACAGCAGTCCGACTCCAGTCGGATGGCCAGGAGGACCGGGGAGGACGGGGTCTCCGGTCCCACGAGGTACCCCACCGGCGCCGGCGGGGATCCCGGCCACAGTCGTTCCGCCTCGTCGCGGCGGGCACGGTGCGCGGCCAGTTCGCGCCGGACGGCTGCGCGGATACTCGCGTCGGCGCGGGCGAGGACGAGTCCGTACCCGTAGACCGCGGCATCCTCCGCCGCCAGTCCCACGGCCCGGCTCATGCGAGCACCACCTCGGCGGCGGCCGTGCACGCCGCGGAGACGGCACCGGCGATCTCGGCGCGGGCCCCGTCGATCTCCGCCGCGACGTCCGCGGCC
>NZ_JAALDU010000299.1 GCF_014145015.1 Dietzia sp. E1
CCGACGATCGCCGGCGTCTCCTGCGCCCGCACGGCCCCCTCGTCCGGCTGCGCGTCCGGCGAGACGACGGCGTCGGCGATGACGAGCGCGGTGAGCACCACGAGCACCGGGATCGCGTACGCGCGCCAGCCCCACGTGGCGAAGAACCGCCCGACCGGCGTCTGCTTGCGCAGGTGGTCCCGGGACCCGGGCACCGACCGGCGGCGACCCGGGGTCGACTCCTCCGGGTCCCACGGCGCGCGCAGCGGCTCACCGTGCGGCGGGTAGTACGGTGCCCGCTGACGCGCACCGGGTTCCGCACCGGCCGGCGTCCGACGACGGCCGTCGCTCATCCGTACACCTCCACGTCCGCTGACGATCGGCCGCTGCCGATCACGGTCTCCACGATCCCACATACCGGGTGAGGCGCGTCCCGCCGCACTCCACAGGTGCAGGTATTGTCCGTCTGGCCCGGTCGGCTGTCGACTCTCGCCCGGGCGGAGAAGGAGCCACCAGATGACGAGCCCGGACCGACCGGTCCCGGCCGCCCAGGGCCGCGCCCGAGCGGCCCGGCTCCCCCGCGGCGCGCGGCGAAGCCAGCTCATCGACGCCGCCGGCACGGTGTTCGTCGAGCAGGGCTTCCACGCCTCCGGGATGGACGACATCGCCGTCCTCGCCGGGGTGTCCAAACCTGTGCTGTACCAGCACTTCGACTCCAAGCGGGACCTGTACATCGAGGTCCTGCGCCACCACGTGGACGCGCTGCTCGGCCGGATCCGGGCCGCGCTCGACTCGACCTCCGACAACCGCCGCCGCGTCGAGGCCGCCGTCGACACGTTCTTCGCCTACGCCGACAACGACACCCGGGGCTTCCGACTGGTCTTCTACTCGGAGTCCGGGGACGAGGACGTCCGCCGCGAACTCGACCGGGCCACCGAGGGGTGCATCGACGCGGTCCACGACCTGGTGCGGGGGGACTCCGGCCTCGACGTGCACCGGTCGCGTCTGCTCGCCGTCGGGCTGGTCGGGGCCAGCCGGGTCAGCGCCGGCCACTGGCTCGACGCCGGTCGGCCGATCCCCCGTGAGGACGCGGTCTCGACCACGGTCACCCTGTGCTGGGGCGGCCTGTCGAAGATCCCGCGTCACGGCGGTGACCGGCCCACACCCGAGGCCTGACCCCGGGCCGCGCGCGGCCCGTCCGCCCGAGAGCGCGCACGCTCGACGGACGGGCGGCGGCCGGCGTCAGGACAGGAAGCCCACCGGTCGCCGGGCGGACTCGCCGATCTCCACATACGCGACCCGGTCGGTCGACACGAGGTAGCGACGGCCCTTCTCGTCCTCGAGCTCGAGGATCGCCTTGGCGTCCGCGGTCAGGGCCGCCTCGACGCGCTTGTGCACGTCGTCGGGCTCCATCCCGGTCTTGAACACGAGCTCACGGTTGCTGTCGGCGATGCCGATCTTGACCTCCACGGTGCCTGCCCTTCTCGTCGTAGGCGCATGTCACGCCGTCATCGGTGATGCGTGCGACCCAGGCTAGCCCGAGCCCCGCCCGGGGCGGCGGCACGGGATAGGATGGGCGCACGTGGACCACTCTCCGCGCTCGGCCGCACCGGCGTCGGGTACGGCGGGTCCCGTGGAAATGTGCGCGCGCCCCGCTCGCGAGGCCGAACTCCGACGGCCCGACACCATCCGCGCGCGAGACGAGAAAGGCACCGCCCTGTCCACCACAGATGTCACCACAGAAGACGTAGACGGTATGGCCACGACGACCGCGGTCGTCGACGCCCCGTCCTCCGACTCCTCCCCCAGCTTCGCCGAGCTCGGCGTCCGACCCGAGATCGTCACCGCCCTCGCCGAGCGCGGGATCACCCACACGTTCGCCATCCAGGAACTCACCCTGCCGCTCGCCCTGGCCGGCTCGGACCTCATCGGTCAGGCCCGCACCGGGATGGGCAAGACCTACGGGTTCGGCGTGCCGCTCCTGCACCGCATCTCCACCGGCGAGGCGACCCGTGAGCTCGACGGCACGCCCCGCGCGCTGGTGATCGTGCCCACGCGAGAGCTGTGCCTCCAGGTCACCCAGGACCTCAAGATCGCCGCCACCGGGCTCACCGCGTCCACCGGCTCGGGCACCCGCCCCCTCAAGGTCCTCGCGATCTACGGCGGCACCCCGTACGAGCAGCAGACCGAAGCCCTCGAGAAGGGCGTCGACGTGGTCGTGGGCACCCCCGGGCGCCTGCTCGACCTGGCCAACCAGTCCAAGCTCGTGCTCGGCAAGGTCGAAGCCCTGGTCCTGGACGAGGCCGACGAGATGCTCGACCTGGGCTTCCTCCCGGACATCGAGAAGCTGCTGCGCATGGTGCCCGAGAAGCGGCAGACCATGCTCTTCTCCGCCACTATGCCGGGGCCGATCATCACCCTGGCCCGCACGTTCCTCACCAAGCCCACGCACATCCGCGCCGAGGCCGCCGACTCCGGCGCGACCCACGAGAACACCACCCAGCACGTCTACCGGGCGCACTCGCTCGACAAGCCCGAGGTCGTGGCGCGCATCCTGCAGGCCGAGGGCCGCGGGGCCACCATGATCTTCTGCCGCACCAAGCGCACCGCCCAGAAGCTCGCCGACGACCTCGCCGAGCGCGGCTTCCGCGTGGGCGCGATCCACGGCGACCTCGGCCAGGGCGCGCGCGAGAAGTCGCTCAAGGCGTTCCGCTCGGGTGACGTCGACGTCCTCGTCGCCACCGACGTCGCGGCCCGCGGCATCGACGTCGACGACGTCACCCACGTCATCAACTACCAGTGCCCCGAGGACGAGAAGACCTACGTCCACCGCATCGGCCGCACCGGCCGCGCCGGGCGCACCGGCGTCGCGGTCACGCTCGTCGACTGGGACGACCTGCCCCGGTGGGGACTGATCGACAAGGCCCTCGGGCTGGACTTCGGCGAGCCCGCCGAGACCTACTCCACCTCCGCCCACCTGCGGAGCGACCTCGGGATCCCCGAGAGCGCCGGAGGGCGGATCGGTGCCCCCACCGGCACCGGGTCCGGCCGCCGCACCGAGGACCGCGGCACGCGCGGGTCCGGCCGCGAGTCGGGCTCCGGATCACGCCCCGCGCGCCGGCGCAC
>NZ_JAALDU010000300.1 GCF_014145015.1 Dietzia sp. E1
CTCGACGCGGCCGCCCTGGCCGCGTTCCCCCGCCGCGACATCGACGCGGACGCCGCCGAGGGGCTCCGCCACGGACGGTGGCTCGAGGCCCGGGGTGACACCGGCGTCGTCGCCGCCGTGGGCCCGGACGGTCGTGTCGCGGCGCTGGTCTCGGAGTCCGGACGCCGCGCCGCTCCGGTCGTGGTCATGCGCCCGGCGGGGCTGTGAACCCCGCGCGTAAGGTGGTCGCCGTGCAGCTGTGGCGGACGTTCGACGAGATCGTGATCCCCGACGGCGGGACCTCCGTCGCCCTCGGGGTGTTCGACGGACTCCACCGGGGGCACCGCGCCCTCGTGGACCGCGCGGTCGGAGCGGGTCGCGAACTCGGTGCCAGCCCGGTGCTGGTGACCTTCGACCCCCATCCCGTCGAGGTCGTCCGGCCGGGCACGCACCCGTCCGTCCTCACCCCCCTCGCCCGGCGCGCCGAGCTCGCGGGGGGATTCGGCGTGGACGCCGTCTTCGCGCTGCCCTTCGACCGCGAGATGGCCTCGTGGGAGCCCGACGAGTTCGTGGATCGCGTCCTCGTCTCCGGGCTCGACGCCCGCGCCGTCACCGTCGGTCGCAACTTCACGTTCGGTCGCCGTGCCGCCGGCACCCCCGAGACGATGCGTGCCCTGTGCGCGGAGCGGGGGATCGCGTGCGAGGTGGTCGACCTGCTGGAGTCCGGCGGCGAGACCGTCTCCTCGAGTCGGATCCGGCGCCTGCTGTCGGAGTCCGACGTCGCCGCCGCCGCGGAGATCCTCGGCCGCCCCCACCGCGTCTCGGGCGTCGTCGTGCACGGCGCCGGGCGAGGGGGCCGGGACCTGGGCTACCCGACCGCCAATCTCGACCTGCCCGAGCACACCGCGGTCCCCGCCGACGGCGTGTACGCGGGCTGGTTCACCGTCCTCGACGACGGCCCGGTGGACGGGTCGATCGTCCCGGGGCGCCCGTACGCGTCCGCGATCTCCGTCGGCACCAACCCGACGTTCGGGGACGCCGCGCGCAGTGTCGAGGCGTTCGTGCTGGACGAGTCCGCCGACCTGTACGGCCGGACGGCGGCCGTCGACTTCGTCGACCACGTGCGCGACATGGAGAAGTTCTCCTCCGTGGACGAGTTGCTCGTGGCGATGGACCGCGACGTCCGACGCACCCGCACCGTGCTCGGGGCCTGACCGCGCCTGAATTGGGACCGCCGCCCCCGGCTGGTAACGTACCCGGTCGGCCCTGCTGCGGTCCGCGGCGGCGGTGGCCTCACATTTTCGCGGACTGGAACAACCAGGAGTCATCATGGCGCTGAGCACCGAAGAGAAGAAGGCCGTTCTGGCCGAGTACGGGGTCCACGAGACCGACACCGGGTCCCCCGAGGCCCAGGTCGCGCTGCTCACCCGTCGCATCCAGCAGCTCACCGAGCACCTCAAGACCCACCAGCACGACCACCACTCGCGTCGTGGCCTGCTGCTGCTGGTCGGCCGTCGTCGTCGGCTGCTCAAGTACATCGCCAAGGTCGACATCGCGCGCTACCGCTCGCTGATCGAGCGCCTCGGTCTGCGCCGCTGACACCGGCCCGCCCGGACCCGTCGACGATCCCCGCCCTCAACGTGAGGGCGGGGATCGTCCGCATCCGGGCGGCGCGGTCTCCCTCGCGTCGGGGGGGGTGTCCCTATGAGGATTGTCAAGCGTTTTGCT
>NZ_JAALDU010000301.1 GCF_014145015.1 Dietzia sp. E1
CACGCCGAGTAGGGTCGGTACCGCCCACAGCGGCCCGGCCGACGGGCGGGCCAGCGCCGCCACCATGCCGACGAGCCCGAAGACGACGAGGACGGCGCTCCCGGCGGGGCGACGCGGACGCTCGACGAGGCCGACCACCACGCCCGTGACGAGGAGGATGGCCGCCAGCCCGATCATCAGGGCGGGCTTGTCGGCGGTACCCAACGCGTCGATCGTCACCTTCCGGACGGCGGCGGGGGCGCGGTCGACCACGGAGTCGGCCACCGCGAGGAACGGGGACGACCCCGGGGCGACGACGCCGGCCACGGCGTGCCCCACCGCCACGGCGAGGCCGGTGGCGAGGAGGCCCGAGGCGGCCCGAGCGACCGCCCTGGGTCGTTGCTCTGTGCTGTCCATGCCAGGAGTTCGGAGCCGGGATCCCGGTGGACCGGTACGAAACAAATTCCCTACGGCACCCATCCGGACCGGATGGCCCGCCGAAGCACTGGTGACCCACTGCACAGAGTCCCGCCAACTCGGCGGGGCCCTACCGAAAGGAAACGCACCATGGGCATCACGATCTCCCGGCGCGTCGCGTCGATCACCGCGGCCGCCGCGGTCTCCGGACTCGTCCTCGCCGGCTGCTCGAGCGACGAGGGAAGCGATACGGAGAACACCGCCGAGGGCACCGCCACCTCGGTCATGACCACCACGTCCGCGAGCGAGACCTCCACCATGGAGTCGGAGCCGGCCGGCATGCTCGTCGGCGCGGGCTGCGCGGACTACGCCGAGGCCAACCCGGAGGGCCCGGGCTCGGTCGAGGGCATGGCCATGGAGCCGGTCGCCACCGCCGCCTCCAACAACCCCATGCTCACCACGCTCACCTCGGCCGTCTCGGGCGGCGTCAATCCGGAGGTCGATCTCGTCGACACCCTGAACAGCGGCGAGTACACCGTGTTCGCCCCGATCGATGACGCCTTCGCGCAGATCGACGAGGCCACGATGCAGTCGCTGCAGACCGACGCAGACCTGCTCACCGGCATCCTGACCTACCACGTCGTGGAGGGGCAGGCTGCGCCCGATCAGGTCGTCGGCGAGCACACCACCCTCAACGGTGCGCAGCTCGAGGTCACCGGCTCGGGTGACGAACTCATGGTCAACGGCGCCGGCGTCGTCTGCGGCGGCGTCCAGACCGAGAACGCCACCGTCTACCTCATCGACCAGGTGCTCATGCCCGAGGAGTGAGCAGACCGGCGTCCGGTGCCCTGAACACCTGACGCCACCTGCGGCAGGTGCCCTGAACACCCCGCCGAGGGCGTCAGTGGGAGCCCTGAACTCCCACGCACCGTGATCCGGGCCCGGGCCGACACCACGTCGGTCCGGGCCCAGTCGCGTCAGAACCAGTCGTCGCGCATGTCCAGCGTCGTGCGGTCGCCGGCGGCGAGCAGGTCGAACTTGGCGTCGACGATCGGCAGCTCGCGGCGCAGGAAGTACTCGGCCGCCTTGAGCTTGCCGGCGGCGAAGGCGTCGGCGCCGGCACCGCCCGCCACCCGGTCACCCAGCGCGAGCAGCTGCTCGATCCAGATCCACGCGATCACCACGTGGCCGGTCGCCTCGAGGTACTCGGTGGCGTCGGCGAGGAACGCCTCCGGGTCGGTCGCGCCGACCTCGGCGAGCGAAGTGGTGACCTCGATGAGTCGGGTGACGCGCGGGCGCAGCAGCGAGGCCAGCTCGGCGACGACCCCGCCGGCCGCGGCCGCCCGATCGCAGCTCTGGGTGATCCGCCCGGTGAGCGCGGCCAGTCCGGCGCCGCCGCCGGCGAGGACCTTCCGGCCGAGCAGGTCCTGCCCCTGGATGCCGTGGGTGCCCTCGTGTATCGGGTTGAGGCGGTTGTCGCGGTAGTGCTGTTCGACGTCGTAGTCGATCGTGTACCCGGCCCCGCCGAGCACCTGCACCGCCAGCTCGTTGGCCTTGAGGCACCACTGCGACGGCCACGATTTGGCGATCGGGGTGAGGACGTCCAGAAGCGTCTTCGCGGCCATCGACTCCTCCGGCGAGCCGGTCTTCTCGTCGTCGACCAGTCTCGCGCAGAACAGGCCCAGCGCCAGCGCGCCCTCCACGTACGACTTCTGGGCGAGCAGCATCCGCCGCACGTCCGCGTGGCGGGTGAGCATCACCTGCGGCGTCGACGGATCCGCGCCGGCGGGCCGGCCCTGGGGCCGGTTGCGCGCGTAGTCCAGCGACTTGAGGTAGCCGGTGTAGCCGATGGCGGTGGCGCCCAGGCCCACGCCGAGGCGGGCCTCGTTCATCATGGTGAACATCTTCTTGAGGCCGGTGTTCTCCTCGCCGACGAGATACCCGACCGCGCCCGGTCGCCCGCCGGGCGTGTGCATGCCCTGCCCGAGGGTGGGCATGGTGTTGACCGTGCCGCGGAAGCCCATCTTGTGGTTGAGGCCGGTGATGACGATGTCGTTGCGCTCGCCGATCGAGCCGTCGTCGTCGACCAGGAACTTGGGCACGATGAACAGGCTGATGCCGCGGGTACCGGCGGGGGACCCGGGCACCTTCGCCAGGACCAGGTGGACGATGTTCTCGGCCATCTGGTGCTCGCCGCCGGAGATCCACATCTTCTGACCGAACAGGCGGTAGGTGCCGTCGGACTGCGGCTCGGCGCGCGTGGTGATGTCGGCGAGGTTGGAGCCGGCGTGCGGCTCGGACAGGCACATCGTCCCCGTGAACCGGCCCTGGATCATCGGCTCGACGTATTTCCGGATCTGCTCGTCGGAGCCGTGGGTGAGCAGCAGGTTGGCGTTGCCGGTGGTGAGCAGCGGGTAGGCGGCCGTGGAGATGTTGGCGGCGTAGAACCACGCCATGCACGCGAGGTACGCGGTGTAGGGCAGCTGCATGCCGCCGACGCGTTCGTCCATCGCCGCGCCCACGAGGTCGGCCTCGGCGAACTTCGCCAGCGCCTCGCCGATCTCGGGGATGAGCTCGACCTCCTCGCCCACGAGCCGGGGCTCGGTGAGGTCGGCGGCGCGGAAGTGGGGCGCGAAGTAGGTCTCGGCGAGCTCGGCCGACAGGTCCAGCACGGCGTCGATCGTCTCGCGGGAGTGGTCGGCGTAGCGCTCGCGCCCGGTCAGCTCGGACACCCGCAGCCAGTCGTGCAGGAGGAAGTCGAGATCGGCGCGGGACAAGAGGTGGGAGGGGGTCATGCCCCGCAGGTTACTCGCGGGTGGCGCGCGCGAACTTCCGTCCCATCTCGGTCATCGTCTTCTCGTAGGCCGCGGGCAGGAGCCGCTTGCCTCGGTAGGACTTCCGCGCCTCGGGGTCGGGGAGGATGAGGAACCGCCCGGCGTCGAGTCCGGTCATGACCTCGGCGGCGATCTCGGTGGCCCCACGCTCGGAGCGGTCGATGAGCTTGCTCGCGAACCCGCTGGCGGCGGGGTCGGAGGAGTTGAGGCTCGAGGCGAGGTTGGTGCGGAAGAACGACGGGCAGATCACGGACACGTCCACGCCGAACGGCTCGAGCTCCCAGCGCAGGCTCTCGGAGATCGCCACGACGGCGGCCTTGACGGCGGTGTAGGAGGACATGGTGGGCGGGTGCACGAGCCCGGCGAGGGAGGCGGTGTTGACGATCCGACCGCTGCCCTGCGCCTTGAGCATCGGCACGAAGGTGCGGCAGCCGCGGGCCACGCCGAGCAGGTTGATGTCGACGATCTGCCGCCAGTCGTCCTCGGTGAGCATCTCGATGCGGCCGCCCTGGGCGATGCCGGCGTTGTTGACCAGCACGTCGAGTCCGCCCCAGATCTCCTCGACCTCGGCGCGCGTGGCCTGCCACTCGTCCTCCGAGCGCACGTCGAGGCGCAGGTAGCGCGCGTCGTCGGGAACCGTGTCGGGACGGGCGTCGGTGGGGGCGAGGTCGGTGACGATCACCCGGTCGCCGCGTTCGAGGAACGCGGTGGCCAGGGCCAGGCCCAGTCCGGAGGCGCCACCGGTGACGAGGACGCGGCGGTGGGTATCGGCGGGGGAGGGGGACGACGAGAAGGGCAGTCGATCGAGTCCGGGCAGCGGCAGGGCGGACAGGGAGACCGCGGGCAGGGAGAGGGCAGGGAGGGGGACCTTGGGAAGGCGCATGGGCCGAAACTACCCGCTTCAGCGTGCCGACAGCGGGGCCGGTTGTCCTGCGGCGCCGAGGAAGTCGGCGGCCATCTCCACCGCGGGGGCCGAGGAGTCGGCGCCCTCGATGAGCACGGCCACGGCGATGTCGCCTGTCGAGCCCACGAACCAGCCGTGCGACGGGCCGCTGCCGACCTCGGCGGTGCCGGTCTTGCCGCCCAGGCCGGGGACCGCTCGGGCGGCGGTCGCGGTGCCGGACTGCACGGTCTGCACCATGTACCGGCGCAGGGTGTCCACGACGGCCGGGGGCAGTGGCTCGGGCGAGGCGGCGGCCACCGCCGGCATGCCGGCGATCACCTGCGGCAGGATCATCCGTCCGCCGTTCGCGAGCGAGGCGGTCATCACCGCCATACCGAACGGGCTGGCCAAGACCTCGCCCTGGCCGATCGCGGCCTCCACGCGCGCCGGGCCGCGGTCGGTGACGGGCACCGAGCCGGTGAACCACGACGGGCTCATCCCCGGCCCGGAGAAGCCGACCCCCAGCCCGAGCTGGGCGGCCGTGTCCTTCATGGCGGTCGGTTCGAGCCGGTCGCTGATGACGGCCTGGCTGGTGTTGCAGGAGCGGGCGAATGCGGTCTCCATGGGCACCTCGCCCAACGCGAAATCATCGTCGTTGGGGATCGTGCGGCCGGAGACGGTGATCGACGCCGGGCAGGGCACGATCTCGTCGGGGCCCAGGACGCCGGACTGCAGCGCGGCGGCCGTGGTGACGACCTTGAACGTGGAGCCGGGCGGGAAGCGGCCCTCGAGCGACACGGGCCCCTGCTGGTCGGCGGCGGAGTTCTGCGCCACGGCCAGGATCCCGCCGGTCGAGGGCTGGATCGCGACGATCGACGCCGCCAGCCCGGTGCCGGACACCGCGTCCGCCGCGGCCTGCTGCACGGAGATCTGGACGGTGGAGACGAGGTCGTCGACCTCGCCGACCGGCGCGCTGCCGAGTTCGATCGGCTCGGCGCCGGGGTTGACGATCTCGGCGGTCCACCCGCCCTCCGCCTGCAGCGCCTCGAGCCACGCGTCGGGCAGTCCGTCCAGCACCGGGGAGCGAAGCTCCTTGTCGGTGCGGATGAGGTCGCCGCGTTCCGGCAGGCTCACGCCTTCGATCGCGGCGAGCTGCTCCCGGATCGGGTCGATGTCGCTGGGGCGCAGCCCCACCACCTGGTAGGGCTGGTCGCCGGCCTGCGCCATGCCGTCGCGGATCGACTGCCCGGTGATGGTCGGGGCCGCGGCGCTCACCAGCGCCGCGACCGCGTCGGCGCTCCCCGCGGCGTCCGGGGCGAGCGTCACCGCCGTGACGGGCGTCCACTGCAGCAGCGGCGCGCCCGTCCGGTCGAGGACCGACGTGTCGTAGTCGAGGATCTCGGAGAACGCCAGGTAGCCACCCGGTTCGAGACGGGTGTCGAGGATGGTCGGCGCCCACCGCACCTTCCACTGGTCGTCCACCCTGGTCGTGGCGGCCTCACCCGTGGTCGTGACCACGCGCGGGGCGGGCGACGGCTCACCGCCCCCGCCGGCCGGGGTGGCGCCGCCCTCGTCGTCGTCACCCTCACTGCCGTCGCCGCCTCCGGCGACGCCCATGTCCCATGTGATCTCCACGGGCACGGGGTCCTTGTCGGGGCGCCGGTCCCCCTCGGGCGTGTCGATCGTCAGGGTCGGCGTGAACCCCATCGACTCGATGTTCGCGGCGAGCGTCTCCTCCGCGGCGGCCGGGTCGGTGGTCATCGCGGCCGCCCCGGCGACGTCGCCGGCCTCGAGCGCGGAGAGGAACTGCTGGAGCTCGTCGGAGCCGGTGTCCCCGGTCAGCGCCGCGCAGCCGGTTCCCGCGAGGGCCACGGTCAACACGGCGGCGACCACACCGGAGGCGGTGCGGCCGCGCCGACGGCGGGTCGTGCGGAAGGCGGGCGCGGTCGTCATCTCTCCACGAAACCAGATT
>NZ_JAALDU010000302.1 GCF_014145015.1 Dietzia sp. E1
GCGCCGAGATCCTGCGCCGCGCCTACGAGCTGCTGGTGTACCGCGCCGACGAGATCGCCCTGCTCATGACCACCGAGATGGGCAAGCCGCTGGCCGAGGCGCGCGGCGAGGTCACCTACGGCGCCGAGTTCTTCCGCTGGTTCTCCGAGGAGGCCTCCCGCATCCACGGCGACGCCCGCCGCTCCCCCGACGGCAAGACCCGACTCATGGTGACGCAGGAGCCGGTGGGCCCGTCCATCCTCATCACCCCGTGGAACTTCCCGCTGGCCATGGCCACCCGCAAGATCGGCCCCGCCGTGGCCGCCGGCTGCACCATGGTGTTCAAGCCCGCCAACCTCACGCCGCTGACCTCCTTGTACGTGGTGGACGTGCTGCGCGAGGCCGGCCTGCCCGACGGCGTGCTCAACGTGGTGTGCACGACCGACGCCGGCGGGGTGGTGGAGCCGTGGATCGACTCCGGGATCGCCCGCAAGCTCTCCTTCACCGGCTCCACGCCCGTCGGGCGGAAGCTGCTCGAGCAGTGCTCACGCGGCGTGCTGCGCACGTCCATGGAGCTCGGCGGGAACGCACCGTTCGTCGTGTGCGAGGACGCGGACATGGACACCGCCGTCGACGCCGCGATGGCCGCCAAGATGCGCAACATGGGCGAGGCGTGCACGTCCGCCAACCGCATCCTCGTGCACCGGTCGGTACTGGACGAGTTCGGCCGCCGGCTGACCGAGCGGATGTCCGCCCTCACCGTGGGCGACGGCACCGCCGAGGGCACTGACGTGGGACCGCTGGTCGAGGAGAAGGCCGTGGACAAGGTCGCCGAGCTGGTCGACGACGCCGTGAGCCGCGGCGCCGAGGTGCTGACCGGAGGCACCCGCGGCGAGGGCCCCGGCTTCTTCTACCCGCCCACCGTGCTGACCGGCGTCACCCCGGACGCCCGGCTCATGTCCACCGAGATCTTCGGCCCCGTCGCCGCGCTCGTGCCGTTCGACACCGACGACGAGGCCGTCGCGCTGGCCAACGACACCGAGTACGGCCTGGTCTCGTTCGTCATGACCGAGAACCTCGACCGCGCGCTGACCATGTCCGAGCGACTCCAGGCCGGCATGGTCGGCATCAACGTCGGCGTCGTCTCCAACCCGGCCGCGCCGTTCGGCGGGATCAAGCAGTCCGGGCTCGGCCGCGAGGGCGGGACGACGGGGATCGAGGAGTTCCTCGAGACCAAGCTCGTCGCGATCCCCGTCCGCTGACAGGTTGACCGGGGGCGAGATCGAAGGAAATCCGCTACCCCGGCTCCGGATCCGCTACCCCCACAGGCGTAGCGGATCCGGCGTCCGGGTAGCGGATCTCGGGTGTCGCGCGAGAACAGGGAGGGTCTAGCCGGTGCGGACCCGGCCGGCCTGGCGGTGGCGCTCGGCCTCGGTCATCCCGCCCCACACGCCGTACAGCTCACGGTTGTACGTGGCGTGGCGGCGGCAGGCGTCGATGACCGGGCACTGCGCGCAGAGTTTCTTGGCCGCGGCCTCCTTGCGCCGCCGCGTCGCCTTCGCCTCGTCCTCCCCGTTGTAGAACAGGTCCGGAATGTCCCGGCACCGACCGTGATCGGCCCAGGCCCACTGCTCGTCGGTCTTGGTCAATACGCTGTGCTGCATCTTTCCTCCCACCGTCCGTTCCAGCTTCCGTCACATCGGAGGTGATTCGGCACACCCCCGCGGGTGGGATGGGTCGGCACTGCTAGAGTTTCTCCATGCCTGTGACGGTCACGGTCCTCAACGACTATCCGCTGGTCATCGCGGGCGTAGAGGCGCTTCTGGGCCCGTATGCGGACCGGGTGACGCTCCTTCCCGGGCACGGCGGCACACACGTGCCCGACCCGGTCGACGTGGTGCTGTTCGACACCTTCGGATCCGGGCCGGGATGGCAGGACCAGTGCGCGCAACTGGCGCGCGAACCGCATGTCGGTGCCGTGGTCGTGTACTCGTTCATCACCGACCGCCGGGCCGTGGACGAAGCCGTTGCGGCGGGGGCGCGCGGCTTCCTCGCCAAGTCGCTGGCCGGCGAGGAACTCGTCGCGGGTATCGAACGCATCGCGGCCGGGGAGACGCTGACCGCGCCGGCTCGCGACGGGGACGCCGGGCCGCACGCCGTGTGGCCCGCCGGGGACTCCGGGCTCTCCCCGCGCGAGGCCGAGATGCTCGCGCTCATCGCACAGGGGCTGTCCAACGAGGACATCGCCACGGCCTGTTACCTGTCGATCAACACCGTGAAGTCCTACATCCGGGACGCCTACCGCAAGATCGGCGTGACGACCCGGCCGCAGGCGGTCGCCTGGGCGCTGACGAACGGGTTCGAGCCCGTCCACTGACCCGGAACGCCCCGGGCCCGGCCGACGCGCGCCCGGGTGAGCTCAGACCGCCGCGCCGGATCCGAGAACCCGGGCCAGCCCGTCCCTCATGTGGTCGACCAGCAGCGCGCGGGCCGGGCCCGGGTCTGCCGCGCGTACCGCGTCGGCGATCGCGCGGTGCTCGGCGAGCCTCGACGCGGCGTCCGAATACGTCCCCCGCATGGCGTGCAGGCACATGCTGGTCTCGACCAGCACCGTCTCGTGCACGCGCGACAGTCGCGGGCTCCGCGCTGCCTCGACGAGCGCGTGATGGAAACCCAGATCCGCCGCGACCATGGCCGCGGATCGCGGCTCGTCGGCGAGGGCCGCCATCGCGTCGACGGCGGCGTCGAGAGCGTCGGCTGTATCGGCCCCCAGTCCGAGGTCGAGCACGCGGTCGAGGGCGGCCGTCTCGACCGTCGTGCGCAGCAGATACATGTCCTCGACGGCCTCGGGGGTCAGGTCGGCGACGAAGAGCCCGCGGTTGCGGTGGGAGACCAGGAGGCCCTCCTGCGTCAACCGCTGCATGGCCTCGCGCAGGGGGCCGCGACTCACGCCGAGCGAACGCGCCAACGCCGCCTCGCCGAGCTGGGTGCCCGGTCCGAACGTACCGTCGGAGATCGCCCGACGGAGCGTGCGCGCGATGAGCGACGGCGTCGACTCGCGGACGACGGGGGCCAGGCTCGGGGCGGACTCCG
>NZ_JAALDU010000303.1 GCF_014145015.1 Dietzia sp. E1
GGCGCGCCTCGCCGGCGCCCGGTCCCTCACCGACGTCAGCGACGGCCTGCTGCGTGACCTGTCGGGCCTGGCGCGCGCGTCCGACGTAGCCGCCGATCTCACCATGGACGCGCTCCCCGTCGACCCCCTCCTGTACGAGGCCGCCGGGACGCTCGGTGCGGCCGACCCCGACGCGCAGGTCACCGACTGGGTGCTCGACGGCGGCGAGGACCACGGCCTGCTCGGCACCTTCCCGCCCGGGGTCACCCCGCCGGCCGGGTTCACAGTGATCGGCACCGTCCGGGCCGGTGAGCCGGGGCGCGTCACCCTCGACGGCGAGCCGCGGGTCCCCGGGGGCTGGGACTCTGCGCGGGGCGCGAACTAGGGTGGACGCATGGCCATCTACGCACTCGGAGACCTCGAACCCGACATCGCCCCCGACGCATGGGTCCACCCCGACGCGGTGGTCATCGGGCGGGTGACCCTCGGGCCCGGCGCCTCCGTGTGGCCCACCGCCGTGCTCCGCGGGGACTACGGGCGCATCGAGGTCGGCGCCATGTCCAACATCCAGGACGGCACCATCGTGCACTGCACGGCGACCGACGCGACGATCATCGGCGAGCACTGCGTGGTCGGGCACAACGCCCACATCGAGGGCGCGACCATCGGCGACCGCACGCTGATCTCGTCCGGGTCGATCGTTCTCAACGGCGCCGTCATCGGCTCGGGCGCCGTCGTCGCCGCGGGATGCCTGGTGCCCCCGCGGTTCGAGCTGCCCGACCGCCGCATGGCGATGGGCATGCCCGCGAAGATCCGGGAGGGCCACGAGGTCGACCCCGCGATGCTCGAGGGCAACACGCAGATGTACCACGACAACGCCATGCGCTACCGCGCCGACCTGCGACGCCTCGACTGACCGGTGAGCACACGACGCGCCCCCGCGCCGCTCGCCGACCTCCTCGACCCCGGCTGGGCGGAGGCCCTGGCCCCGGTCGAGGAGCGGATCCACCGGATGGGCGACTTCCTCCGCGCCGAGAACGCCGCCGGCCGGGGCTTCCTGCCGGCCGCCGACCACGTCCTGAGGGCGTTCACCCAGCCGTTCGACGACGTCCGCGTGCTCATCGTGGGCCAGGATCCCTACCCCACGCCCGGCCATCCGATCGGACTGAGCTTCGCGGTCGAGGCGGACGTGCGCCCGCTGCCACGCAGTCTGGTCAACATCTACCGCGAGTACACCGACGATCTCGGGCTGCCGGCCCCCGCACACGGTGACCTCGGCGCGTGGACCCGGGCGGGGGTGCTGCTCCTCAACCGGGTGCTCACCGTGGCCCCGGGCGAGCCCGCCTCCCACCGCCGTAAGGGCTGGGAGGAGATCACCCAGCGGGCGATCGAGGCGCTCGTCGAGCGCGAGCGACCCATGGTGGCGATCCTGTGGGGGCGTGACGCGCAGTCACTGACGCCGATGCTCGGCGACACCCCGGTCATCGCCTCTGCGCACCCCTCACCGCTGTCGGCGTCGCGGGGCTTCTTCG
>NZ_JAALDU010000304.1 GCF_014145015.1 Dietzia sp. E1
AGCGCGCCCCCCGTGTTTTTCAACATCTGTACTGTTTCGACCTCGCCAGGCCACCAGTCGTCTATCGTCCGGACAAAGTCCGTTCACCCTCGACGACGAGGCTTCCCACCGTGCAGATACCGTCCTCCCCGGCCGCCGGAGACCCGGTGGCCGACACCCGGCCCGAGCGCAGGGCGCGGCCCCGACGCGCGCGCCTGGCCGGGCCCCTCGGCGAGAAACTCCTGTTCCTCGCACTGGTACTGCCCAACCTCGCCCTGCTCGGGATCTTCGTCTACCGACCGCTGATCGACAACATCCGGCTCAGCTTCTTCGACTGGAACATCTCCTCCCCCACGTCCACCTTCATCGGATGGTCCAACTACATCGAGTGGTGGAACCGTGCCGACAGCTGGGAGGTCGTGCAGAACACGGTCATCTTCACCGTCGCGGCCGTGGTGGGGTCGATGGTCCTGGGCCTCGCGTTGGCACTGCTGCTGGACCAGCAGCTGGTGGGCCGTGGGATCGTCCGCTCGGCGGTGTTCGCCCCGTTCGTCATCGCCGGCGCCGCCATCGGCGTGGCCTTCCAGTTCATCTTCGACCCCCGGTTCGGGATGATCTCCGCGCTGCTGACGATGGTCGGGCTGCCGGTGCCGAACTTCTATCAGGACCCGGACTGGGCCCTGTTCATGGTCACCGTGACCTACATCTGGAAGAACCTCGGCTACAGCTTCGTCATCTACCTCGCCGCCCTCCAAGCCAAGCCCGCCGAACTCTACGAGGCCGCCGAGATGGACGGCGCCGGACGGTGGGCGACCTTCCGCTCGGTCACCCTGCCGCTGCTGCGCCCCACCACATTCTTCCTGTCGATCACCGTCATGCTCAACTCGCTGCAGGTGTTCGACATCATCTACGTGATGACCCGCGGCGGGCCGCAGGGCAACGGCACCACCACGATGGTGTTCCAGGTGTACCAGGAGACGTTCCAGAACTTCCGCGCCGGCTACGGAGCCACGGTCGCGACCATCATGTTCCTGGTCCTGCTCGTCATCACCGCCATCCAGGTCCACGTGATGGACAGGAGGACAACGTGAACCCGATCGCCGGCCGGTCGCGGGCCTTCAGGATCGCCGGGTACCTGGCGATGCTCCTGGTACTCGCCACCATCGCCCTGCCGCTGTACTGGGTGCTCGTCACCTCGTTCAAGACGCCCGACATGGTCTACATCCAGCCGCCCGCCTGGTGGCCGGACCCCGTCACCGCGGACCCCTACTCGCGGGTCGTGGAACAGGTGCCGTTCCTGCGCTACTTCACCAACTCGCTCGTCATCACGGGCGCGCTGGTCATCGCCAAGCTCGTCCTGGGCATCCTCAGCGCCTACGCGTTCGTCTATCTGCGCTTCCCCGGCCGCGGCCTGGTGTTCATGCTGGTCCTGGCCGCGCTCATGGTGCCCAACCAGATCACCGTGATCTCCAACTACGCGCTCATCTCCCAGCTGGGCTGGATCAACACGTTCCAGGGCATCATCTTCCCGCTCGCCGGCGTCGCGTTCGGCACCTTCCTCATGCGCAACCACTTCCTCACGCTGCCCTTCGAGATCATCGAGGCCGCGCGCATGGACGGGTGCGGTCACATGAAACTGCTGCTGCGGGTCCTGCTGCCCATGAGCTGGCCCACCGTGGTGGCGTTCGCCCTCATCACGATCGTCAACGAGTGGAACGAGTACCTCTGGCCGTTCCTCGTGGCCTCGGACGAGACCGTCGCACCGCTCCAGGTCGGGCTCGCGCGCCTCATCTCCACCGACGCCTACATCGACTGGCCGATGGTCATGGCCGCCACGATCCTCACCATCACCCCGATCCTCATCGTGTTCCTGCTCCTGCAACGGCACATGATCAAGGGCCTCACCTCCGGCGCGGTCAAGGGCTGACCGCGCCGCCCCGTCCAGACCACCCTCCGTCAGGTTCGACCTCGAGAAAGGCATCAACGCCATGAATCCCCTGAACCGCAGGCTATTCCTGGGTCTCCTCGGCGCCACCGCCGCCACCGTCACCGTCGCCGGCTGCGCCGGCACAGGCGGCGACGACACCTCCGGCGACGCCGGCAGCGGCGGCGGTGGTGGAGGTGACGCGGGCACCATCACCTTCTGGTCGAACCATCCCGGCGACTCCAAGGCCGTCGAAGAGGAGCTCATCGCCACCTTCAGCCGGGAGAACCCCGACCTCACCGTCAACCTCGTCGACGGCGGCAAGAACTACGAGGAGGTCGCCCAGAAGCTCAACGCGGCCCTCACCGGCAACGACGTCCCGGACGTCGTCGTGGTCTCGGACGTCACCTGGTTCAACTTCGCGCTCAACGACCAGCTGACCCCACTGGACGACCTGTTCGCCGAGGCCGGCGTGGACACCAGCAGCTACGTCGACGCGCTCATCGGTGACTACGAGCTCGAGGGCAAGACCTACGGCCTGCCGTTCGCCCGCTCGACCCCGCTGTTCTACTACAACAAGCAAATCTGGGACCGGGCCGGCCTGCCCGACCGCGGCCCCGAGAGCTGGGACGAGTTCCTCGACTGGGCGCCCCGGATCCAGGAGACGATCGGCGAGGGCAAGCACGCGATCGCCATGTACGACGGCTCCAACTACCTCGACTGGACCATGCAGAACATGGTGTGGGACGAGGGCGGCGCCTTCTCCCGCGACTGGGAGGCGACCTTCACCGACCCCGCCACCATCGCCGGGGTGGAGAAGCTCAAGCGGATCAACGACGAGGGCTTCCTCGTGGTCTCCGCCGACTCGATCACCGAGTTCGGGTCCGGGTTGGCCGCGTGCGCCATGGCCTCGACCGGCTCGCTGCGGACCGCGATCGAGAACGCCCAGTTCGACTTCGGAACCGCCTTCCTGCCCGGCGCCCGGGCCAACTCCTCCTGCCCCACCGGCGGCGCCGGCCTCGCCATCCCCGCCAAGATCTCCGACGAGCGCAAGATCAACGCGCTCAAGTTCATCGACTCCATCACCTCCACCCAGAGCACCGCGATCTTCGCGCAGGCCACCGGCTACATGCCGGTCCGCAAGAACGCCCGCGAAGCCGAGGAGATCCGGGACTACCTGGCCGAGACCCCGCAGGCCGGCACCGCGATCGACCAGCTCGAGTTCACGCGCCCGCAGGACAACGCGCGCGTGTTCGTGCCCAACGGCGGCACCCGGATCGGCGGCGGACTCGACAAGGTCCTCGCCGGGCAGGACGTCCGGCAGGTGATGGAGGAACTCCAGACCGAAACCCAGCAGATCATCGATACGCAGCTCACCCCGAAGCTCGGCTGAGCGGCTCACCTCCCGCCACCCCGGCGGGACCCGAGTCCGCGGGCGGGCGGGTCGGCGACCGACCTCGTCGTCGTCGTCGACCCCCCGCCTTCCCACCACCCCCGCCCAGGAGACCCACCCCACCATGGCCACCGCCCGGTTCGACCACGCCACCCGGCGCTTCGAGACGTCCTCGGCGCCCGCCGTCGACTCGCTCGACATCGACATCGCCGACGGCGAGTTCCTCGTCCTGGTCGGCCCGTCCGGGTGCGGCAAGTCCACGAGCCTGCGCATGCTCGCCGGCCTCGAGCCGGTCGACTCCGGGCGCGTCCTCATCGACGACCGTGACATGCAGCGCGTGGCGCCCCGCGACCGCGACGTGGCCATGGTCTTCCAGAACTACGCCCTCTACCCCACCATGACCGTCGCGCAGAACATGGGCTTCGCCCTGCGCAACGCCGGCGTCAACAAGACCGACACCCGCCGACAGGTGGAGGAGGCCGCCCGGATCCTGCAGCTCGAGGACCTGCTCGACCGCAAGCCGTCCCAGCTGTCGGGCGGCCAGCGCCAGCGCGTCGCCATGGGTCGGGCGATCGTGCGCCGCCCCAAGGTCTTCTGCATGGACGAACCCCTGTCCAACCTCGACGCCAAACTGCGCGTGTCGACCCGCGGGGAGATCGCCGGACTGCAGCGTCGGCTCGGCGTGACCACCGTGTACGTCACCCACGATCAGGTCGAGGCCATGACCATGGGCACCCGGGTCGCCGTGCTCGACAAGGGCGTCCTCCAGCAGGTCGCCGCACCCCGAGAGCTGTACGACCGGCCCGTCAACGCCTTCGTCGCCGGGTTCATCGGCACCCCCGCCATGAACCTCGTCGAGGTGCCCGTCACCGCGGGCCGCGCCCTCGTGGGCGACGCCCAGATCGACGTCCCCGCCTCCCTCGGCGGCCGCGACCGCATCATCCTGGGCGCGCGCCCCGAGGCCCTGCGACTGGTCGGCGCCGGCGAGCCCGGGCTGGAGCTGACGGTCGACCTCGTGGAGGAGCTCGGCGCAGAGGCGTTCGCCTACGGGCACTCCGACGCCGGCGAGCGCATCGCGATCCGCCTCGACCGCGGGCACGGCACGGCGGTGGGCGAACGGATCCGGGTGCGCCACATCGACGCCGAGGTCCACGCGTTCGACGTCGAGACCGGCGACCGCATCGACTGAGCGCCAGCCCGTCCCGGCCGTCCCGGCCGCAGCCGCTCCTCCCGATGGCGCCTCGCGTGTGCCCCGGTACGCGGCGTCGGCAGCCGCTCCTCTCCATGGCGTCTCGCCCACCCCGCGCGGAAGTTGTCAACCTGGTTTAAGACAGGTT
>NZ_JAALDU010000305.1 GCF_014145015.1 Dietzia sp. E1
GACGCCACCACCATCATCGGTGCCGCCGTCGAGCTCGTGCTTGCCGGCCCCCGGGGACTGGGCGGCGACGGTCTCCGCGGAATGCCGGCCCTCGGCCAACGCGTCGGTGTGGTGCACCTCGTCGTCGTCACCGGATCCCGCGCCGTCCCCCGCCCGGCGGGGACCGTCCGCGCCGACGTCCTCCAACGCCGACCCCTCGACGTCCACCGAGGGCAGGATCCGGTCGAGCCAGCGCGGGATCTTCCACGCGCGCTCGCCGAGCAGGAACATCACCGCCGGGATGATCGTCATGCGGACGACGAAGGCGTCGAACAGCACGGCCACGGCCAGCGCGAAGCCCATCACCTTGATGAACTGCTCGTCGATCGTCATGAACGCGGCGAACACGCTGGTCATGATGAGCGCGGCCGCGGTGACCACGCGCGCACCGTGCTTGAAGCCGTTGGACACGGCGTTCTGCGCGGTCTTGCCGTGGACCCAGCCCTCGCGCATGCGGGTGACGAGGAAGACCTGGTAGTCCATCGCGAGGCCGAACACGATGCCGATGAGGATGATCGGCAGGAAGCTGATGATCGGCTGCGGGTCGGAGACGATGCCGCCCCAGCCCTCCTGCCACAGCGCGACGGTGAGGCCGAAGGTGGCGGCCACCGACAGGCCGAAGCCCAGCGCCGCGATGAGCGGCACCCAGATGGAGCGGAACACCAGCATGAGCAGGATGAACGCCAGCGCCAGGACGATGCCGACGTACGGCAGGAGCACCTCGGACAGTCGCTCGGAGATGTCCTCGTAGATCGGGGTGACGCCGGTGACGGAGTAGGTGCCGCCGGTCTGCTCCTCGAACTCGCCGATGCCCGCGCGGATGCTGTCCAGCACCGTGGCGGCCTGCTCGTCGGTCGCCCCGTACTCGGGCGTGATGAGCACCTGAGCGGCGTCGCCGGCCTCGTTGGACTCGATGATCTGCGCGTTGCGGACGCCGTCCACCGCCTGGATGTCCTCGACCGCGGTGGCCCACGCGGCCGGACGCTCCTCCGCCGGGACCTCGAGGGTGTCGACGAGGGCGATCATCGGCGCGTTGCGGCCGGGGCCGAACGCCTCGGCCGTGAGGTCGTACGCGGTGCGGTTGGGGGTGCCGGGCGACATCGTGCCGTCGGACGGCATGGCGAGCCGCAGCTGCGCGGCCGGGATCGCGAGCAGGCCCAGGAGCACCACGGCGACCACGGCGTGCAGGATCGGGTGTTTGCGAACGCGGCGGACCCAGGTCAGGCCCCTCGTCGGCTTCTCGTCCTCCGGGTCCGGCGCCTTGACGACCGGGACGCGGGCGCCGAAGACCTTGGTGCCGACGGCGCCGAGGACGGCCGGCAGCAGGGTGATCGCGACGAAGACGGCGATCGCGACGGTGGCGGCGGCGGACAGCGCCATCGCCGTGAGGAACGGGATGTTGATGATCGACAGCGCGGCGAGCGCGATGAGCACGGTCAGGCCGGCGAACACCACAGCGGAACCGGCCTTGCCCACCGCGAGCCCGGCGAGGTGGGCGCGCTCGCGGAACGGGATGGTCTTGAGTTGCTGCGCCAACTCCCTGGGCTCGAGGTCGTTGCCGCCGATGTGTTTGACGAGCTCGGTGCGGAAGCGCGACACGATGAACAGGGCGTAGTCGATGCCCACGGCGAGACCGATCATCGACGCCAGGGTCGGCGTGAAGTTGCTGATCGTGTCCGTGAAGGAGGTGGCGGCGAAGATGCCTGCGATGCCGATGCCCACGCCCACCACGCCGACGAGCAGGGGCAGGCCCGCCGCGATGAGCGAGCCGAACGTGATGGTGAGGATGACGGCGGCCACGGCGATACCGATGATCTCGCCGGTCGCGCTGATCTCCGAGGTCTGGAAGGCGTTGCCCGAGTAGGCGATCGTCAGGCCGTCCTGGTGCTCCGCCACGAGGTCCGCGAACGCCTCGCGGTCCTCGGCCTCGACGTTCATCGTGGTCTCGGCGTCGAACTGCACCTGGAGCGTGCCGGTCGTCCCGTCCTCGCTCAGCGGGCTGAGCGCGGCGAGGTCGGCGTCGATCTTCTCCTGCGGGATGCCCTGCGCGGCCTTGGCCTCGGTCATCTGCTGACGCACGCCCTCGGCGGCCATCACCGGGCTGACGATCGCCTCGGTACCCGTGAGGAAGTCGAGCTCGCGCACCTCCGCTAGGAAGGCGTCGACGTCCTCCGCGACGGCCGGATCGGTGAGGGTGCTGCCCTCGGGTGCCCGGATGACGACGGTGCCCGTCGGCGCGTCGAGCTGGCTGGGCGAACCCGGGAACCGCTCCTGGATCGCCTCCTGCGTCTCGATCGACTCGAGGCCGGGGATCGCGAAGCTGCTGGTGGTCTGCTGCGACAGGCTGGCGGCGGCCGTGCCCATGCCCGCGATGATGAGCAGCCACGCGACGATGAACCGCCACCTGTGCAGGTAGGCCGACCGGCCGATGCGGTAGAGAAATGACGCCATGCGCTTGGCTCCTCGGGGCGATTGTGCGACTCGCGAACCCTCGCAGTTTTGCACGGACACTGCACGATTGCACAGTCCGTGCAAGGTTGTGTGGCGGACGACACCCCGCGCGGTCGTCCCCGGCCGCGGGGGACGATTCTCCTGGAGGATAGGGTTACCTAACCCCCTGCCGAAGGAGTATGAGTGGCCCGCGATCGCCAGCCCCCCGCCCCGATCGTCCTGACGGTGTTGCGCACCGAGACGGTGACCGCCCACCTGGTCCGGGTGGTCCTGGGTGGCGAGGGCTTCGATTCGTTCGCCGCCCGCGCCGACACGGACAGCTACGTCAAGATCGAGCTGCCCCACGCCGGCGAGACGGTCGTGCGGACGTACACCGTGCGGCGATGCGACCCGGTCGCCCGGGAGATCTGGATCGACTTCGTCGTGCACGGTGACGCCGGAGTGGCCGGCCCGTGGGCGCGCGCGGTCACCCCGGGCACGCAGGTCGCGCTGCGCGGTCCGGGCGGCGGCTACCGTCCGGACCCGGAGGCCGACTTCCACCTGTTGGCCGGGGACGAGACGGCGGTGCCGGCCGTCGCCGCGGCGTTGGAGTCGCTGCCGGAGGACGCCGTGGGCGCGGTGTTCCTGGAGGTCGGGGGCGACGACGACGAGGTCGACCTCGTCGCGCCGGCGGGTGTGGAGGTCACCTGGATCCACCGCGGGACCCCCTCGACGGACGCCGGCCCGGGGCTGATCGACGGCGACGCCCCGCTGGTCGGCGCGGTGCGTGGCCTGCCGTGGCCGGGCGGCGACGTGCAGGTCTTCGTCCACGGCGAGGCCGAGACGGTCATGAAGCACCTGCGGCCGTACCTGAGAAAGGAGCGGGGTGTGCCCGCCGCCCGGGCGTCGATCTCGGGTTATTGGCGACGTGGCCGGACCGAGGAGGGCTTCCGTACCTGGAAGCGCGAACTGGCCGAGTCGGAGGAGGGCCCGCAGCCCGTCAGGTGAGTCCGGGCTCATCGTGCCGGGGCGACCCGGTACCCTCATGTGCCAGCACCGTTCACGCATCCGGCCCCTCGCGTACCCACCCGGGAGGCCCAGACGGCACAGACAAGGCATGGCATATGGCATTCACACGCGCGAAGCTGTTCACCGGACTGGTCGCCACCTCGGCTCTCGTCCTCGCAGGTTGCTCGGGCGGCGGTGACGACGCCTCCGGCGATGGTGGCGAGTCCTACCGCATCGGCATCAACCAGCTCGTCCAGCACCCGGCTCTGGACTCGGCCACAGCCGGGTTCAAGGAGGCCTTCTCCGAGGCCGGCGTCGAGGTGGAGTTCGACGAGCAGAACGCCAACGGCGAGCAGGGCACGGCGTTGACCATCGCCCAGCAGTTCGCCGCAGACGACCTGGATCTGGCCCTGGCCGTGGCCACCCCGGCCGCGCAGGCGATGGCCCAGAACATCACCGACGTCCCGCTGCTGTTCACCGCGGTCACCGACCCGGTCTCGGCCGAGCTCGTCGACTCGATGGAGGCGCCGGGCTCCAACGTCACCGGCACCTCGGACGCCGCCCCCATCTCCGATCAGCTGGAGCTGCTCAAGCAGCTCGTGCCGGACGCCGAGCGCGTCGGGATCGTCTACGCCTCCGGCGAGGTCAACTCGCAGGTCCAGGTCGACCAGGCCGAGGAGGCCGCGGGCCCGCTCGGGCTGGAGATCGTCACCCAGACCGTCACCACCGTCAACGAGATCCAGCAGGCAGTCGAGGCGCTCGGTGACGTCGACGCGATCTACGTCCCCACGGACAACATGGTCGTCTCGGGCATCTCCTCGCTCGTCCAGGTCGCCGAGGCCAAGCAGATCCCGGTGATCGCCGCCGAATCGGGCACGGTCGAGGGTGGCGCCGTCGCCACCCTGGGCATCGACTACACCGAGCTGGGCCGCCAGACCGGCGAGATGGCGCTGCGCATCCTGCGTGACGGTGAGGACCCGGCCACCATGCCGGTGGAGACCGCCACCGAGTTCACCTACGTGGTCAACGAGGCCGCGGCCGAGCGCCAGGGCGTGACCATCCCCGAGGACATCCTCGCCGAGGCTGAGAAGAAGTGATCGGGACCGTCGAGGTAGGTCTGATCTACGGGGTCATGGCCCTGGGGGTCTTCCTGACCTTCCGCGTGCTCAACTTCCCCGACCTCACCGTCGACGGCAGTTTCACCACGGGCGCCGCCACCGCGGCCATGGGCATCCTCGCCGGCTGGAACCCGGTGCTCGCGACCCTCGCGGGCTTCGGCACCGGGTTCCTGGCCGGAGCGGTCACCGGACTGCTCCACACCAAGGGCAGGATCGACGGTCTCCTCGCCGGAATCCTCACCATGATCGCGCTGTGGTCGGTGAACCTGCGGATCATGGACGGCGCGAATATCCCGCTGCTGCGCAGTGACACCGTGTTCACGCCCCTGAAGGACGCCGACCTGCTGGGCGAGTGGCCCGGGGTCGGCATCCTCGCGGTCGCGGTCCTGTTGCTCGGCCTGGTCGTCCTGTGGTTCCTCACCACCGACCTGGGCCTGTCCATCCGGGCGACCGGTGACAACGGGCCGATGATCTCGTCGTTCGGTGTGTCCACCGACTTCACCAAGACGTTGACCCTGGCCCTGTCCAACGGGTTCGTGGGGATGTGCGGCGCACTCATCGCCCAGTACCGGGGCTTCGCCGACATCTCGATGGGTATCGGCCTCATCCTGGTCGGACTGGCCTCGGTGATCATCGGGCAGGCCATCCTCGGCCAGCGGAAGCTGCTGCTCGCGGTGCTCGCCGTGATCGTGGGCGCCCTGCTCTACCAGCTCATCATCTTCGCGGCCCTCCGCGTCGGCCTGGATCCCAACGACATGAAGGCGGTCACGGCCATCCTCGTCGTGATCGCGCTGCTGCTGCCCCGGTGGAAGGGGGCCGGCGGGCGCTTCGGTCGCAAGCCCACCACCGCGGCCGCGGCCAACGAGCGGGCCGTGGCCGGGGTCGGCGCCGCGGTCGATCCGGGCCCCGGCACGGCCGCCGACGCGGCCGCCACCGGGTCCGTCGGACCCGACTCCACCGCACCCGGCACCAAGGAGGTCTGACGATGCTGTCCGTCACCGGAGTGTCCAAGACCTTCTTCCCGGGCACCGCGAACGAGCGCCGGGCGCTCAACGACCTCACCCTGACGCTCGGCGAGGGCGACTTCGTCACCGTGATCGGCTCGAACGGCGCGGGGAAGTCGACCCTGCTCAACGCCGTGTCGGGGAAGCTGCCGGTCGACACCGGTGCGATCGACATCGACGGCGTCCGGGTCAACCGCCTGCCCGACCACAAGCGGGCGAAGTACATCGGCCGCGTGTTCCAGGACCCGCTCGCCGGCACCGCACCGAATCTCACCATCGAGGAGAACCTCTCGCTGGCGCTGTTGCGCGGTCGGCGTCGCGGGCTCGGACGCGGGTTGAACAAGAACCGGCGCGCCCGGTTCGGCGAGCAGCTCGCGATGCTCGAACTGGGCCTCGAGGACCGACTCACCGCCAAGGTGGGGCTGCTGTCGGGCGGTCAGCGCCAGGCGCTGTCGCTGCTCATGGCCGGGTTCACCCAGCCGCGCATCATGCTCCTCGACGAGCACACAGCGGCGCTCGACCCGCAGCGGGCGGCACTCGTCACGTCGATCACCGAGCGCATCGTCCGCGAGGGCGGTCTCACCACGCTCATGGTCACGCACAACATGGAGCAGGCCATCCGGCTGGGCAACCGGCTCATCATGATGCACGAGGGCCGGATCGTGTACGAGGCCGACGACGCGGCCAAGTCCAAGCTCACGGTGCAGGACCTGCTGCGCGAGTTCACCAACATCAAGGGCGCGACCCTGTCGGATCAGGCCTTCCTCGGCTGACCCGCCCGCGGCGTACGCCGGCCGCCACGCGCCGGTCCGCCACATCGACAAGAGCGTTCCGCACACTCCCACTCGGGAGACGTGTGCGGAACGTCCTTCTCGTCGCGCTACCCGCGCCCCGCGCCGCCCGCGCCTCGCACGCCCGCGCCCGCGCCGCTCAGCCACCGATCGCGCCGGGCACGGCCTCCCAGCCGTCGCCGACTCTGCGCACCAGGCCCATCTGCTCGAATTTCTCGAACCAGCCCGGCGCGGGCCAGCTCCCCCACCGCGCGGCGTAGTGCGCGCCGTTGCGCAGCAGGTCGGCCAGGTGGTCGACCGGCGGATCAGCCACCGGGTGCCACCGGTGGTACGCGTGCGCGCCGGCCACCAGGATCACCGGCACGCGCCGGTGGAGCAGCCTGCGACCGAAGTCCGTGTCCTCGGCGCCGTACCCGGTGAAGGCCTCGTCGAACCCACCGAAGTCCGCGCGCAACCGGAGCCAGAGGTCCGGCCGCACGGCGAACGACAGCGACCAGAACATCCCGAACTCGTCGGGCTCCAGTCGCCGCGTGCCGCGGGAGGGGAACGGTCGGGCCGGGTGCGGGTCGGTGAACGCGGGCAGGTCGGCTGGATCGGGCGCGCCGGCGGACTCCGGGAGGTAGGTCACCGGCCCGAGTCCCACGACGCCGTCGGGGATCTCGGAGTACCTCGGGCCCAGCTCCGGGCCGGGCATGCAGTCCACGTCGAGGAAGACGATCAGGTCGGCTCCCAGTTCGGCCGCCCGGTCGCCACCGAGGTTGCGGCTGCGGGCGATCGGCAGGTCGGGCCCGGCGGGCAGCTCCACGACCTCGACGTCCTCGGCGGAGAGCTCGGCGGCCAGCTCCCGACCGCCGGGCCTGTCGGGCAGCACCACCACGTGCCGGGCACCGGGCAGGTGCGCGGCCATCGCGCGG